>CAVTLU010000020.1:0-289219 GCA_963735545.1 uncultured Acidobacteriaceae bacterium | reverse complement strand
GAACGAGCGGCAGTTTCGGCAGCGGAAGTTCGCCTTCCACGATGTGGAGGTCGGTGTGGCAGAGGCCGCAGCAGCGCACTTTGACGCGAATGTGCCCGGGACCAGGATATGGGAGAGGCAGTTCCTCGAGAGCGAGTGGAGCCTGCTCGATCGGCTTGGCTTTCTCCAGCACCATCGCGCGCATGGCTTCAATTCTATGCCAGGGAATACTTCACTCTCTGGGTCCGAGCGTTCGGCGCTTGCGCCTGGGTGAACGGGCCGGAGCTTTGCGGGTCACAAACTTGTAGGCCATGCTAAGCAAGTCGCGCAATACATCGGGATTGACGCGAGACAAGCGAACCAGCACGGCGTCAAAGCCGATGTAGTGGTCGGTCACGTAATACATGTCGGGGGCTTCAGCGAGCAACTCGGCGCGGTCATCGGCATCCATGCGAACGACCAGTGAACCAGGTTCGGCCGAACGATTCGCGGGGACACAAGCCAGCAGCTTCCCATTGACCTTGAGCGCTGGGACCCCGTACGCCTTGCCCTCCTCAACGCCGGGCAGCGCGAGGCCGATATTTCGCACGGTGTCGAAGTTGATTGGGCTTTTGGGCATTGGTCAGCGCCAGCTCCTTCTAAGCCAGTTCCCGGAAAGCTTGCAACGCAGTGTGCTCGGCGCTGTGGATTTCGAAGAGGTTGCTGAGCCTGGTCATCTCCAGCAGGGATTGAACCCTATCTTGGGCAATAATTACCTTGACTCGCCCACGGTTTTTCGCTAGATTCAGTCTCGGTGATTGCCATGAAAGAACCTCAAAGCCTGCAAGAAGCGATTCTGTACTTCTGCGAATCCCGATAACTGCATCGACTACATTGCCGTCCGCCGCTGGCCGAATGGCAGTTGTTTGCCCGACTTGCGGCGCAACCAAGGTTAGCGCATTCAATCCTAAGCGGCGCACGTGGAAGTGCGGCAGCCATCACGCCAAGCGGGAGTTCTCCGTCAAGGTCGGAACGATCTACGAGGATTGCCCGATTCCGTTGGACAAGTGGCTCACGGCAACTTGGATGCTGACCAATTGTAAGAATGGCGTAAGCAGCTACGAGATTGCCCGCGACATGAAGGTAACCCAGAAGTCCGCATGGTTCATGCTGCAACGGATTCGCCTTGCGATGCAGGATGAGTTCTTCGGCTCGAAACTCACTGGCGAAGTCGAAGTAGACGAATCGTTCATCGGCGGCAAGGCGCGGAACATGCACTTGAGCGAGCGTAAGCGGCGTATCACTGGCACGGCGGCAAGGGCAAGGCTGTCGCATTCGCCATGATGGAGCGGGGAGGACGTATTCGCGGCGTTGCTTTGGAAGATCGCCAGAAGGAAACAGTGCAGCCAATCATTCGAGAGCACGTCACCGCCGGTGCGGCCCTCTATACCGATGAAATGCTCGGCTATCGCGGCCTTCAAAGTGATTACGCTCATCAAGTGGTCAATCATGCCGTGCAATACGTGGATGGCCGCGTACACACGAACGGCCTTGAGAATTTCTGGTCGCTCTTGAAGCGCGGGATTTCTGGAACCTACGTAAGCGTAGAGCCGTTTCATTTGTTCCGCTACCTTGATGAGCAAATGTTCCGCTACAACAACCGCAAAGACCTTGA
This sequence comes from uncultured Acidobacteriaceae bacterium, assembly GCA_963735545.1. Taxonomy (GTDB): domain Bacteria; phylum Acidobacteriota; class Terriglobia; order Terriglobales; family Acidobacteriaceae; genus PALSA-270. Next base: position 287,586 of record CAVTLU010000020.1, on the reverse strand, counting down.
TGACGCTGGCCGCTTCGATCTAGCCGTTCGACAGATTGTCGGCAAGCGCATTACGTTCGCTCAACTAACCGGCAAGCCCAATTGACCAAGAACTACCCCGACACGGGCCACTCGACGGCAAGGCCGAGGCAAACGGAAAAACTAGCTCCCCGCGTCTGGAACCTGGGAGAGTTGATCGCATGACAAATGAAGAACAACGGAGGTTTCTCCGTTTTGTTGTAAAGCAATTGAAAGCGTGCCACTGTGAATTGACAGTGTATCGGGCCGTGATGCAGGTAGTGAGAGATGCCGGGGTCCAAGACGTAGACGAGGTACTAGAAGAAGCGCGTTGTTCTGAGGAAATTCAGAAAGTAACTGATGCCTTCTTTGCAGGCTTCGACGAATTGCTTGCGCTGCCTCCTGAAGAAGACCCTCGGGAGGCTCTTCTAAAATTGCTTGAGCAATGGAAGCCACAAAGAGAGCCAAACTAGCTACGGATTCTTGCTTGCCGCTTTGCGTCTGTGACATTCTATCGCTCACTACAGTTCACATAGCTTTGGTGCTTCACGCGCTCTGGCAACCCCTTCTGATTGGTTTCGTAGGTCCAGTGAGAGTACCAGCAAACGGCGTGCGCATCGTACCCAACTTGGTGATCGAACATCATAGACGCACCGTCAATCGGACAAGTGATGTAGTAAGGCCGCGCCCATGCCAGAACCGCGACGGCTAGAAAAACGAATGCCGCTGCTATTGATAGCTTCATAAGGGCAATTGTATCTGTCAATCCGAACCTTTAGCCGCTTTTTTCCTTGCTCGCTTTCGCTTCCATGTTTTCTCTCGCTTTTTCAATTCTTCTTTTGACACAGAGAGAATCTTTCGCATCACAGCATCAAATTTTTCAGACTCAGAGGGAGGTGTTTGCGACGAACCCATAAAATCATCTCCGGTGCAATATTAGTTTAGGCGTGTGGGTCTCATCTTCCAATCTGACTTCCAGACACACATCGACTGGTTTGACGCTCTCTAAAATGCCGTTAACCCTGTGCGAGTACGTAACGCAAATGTCAAATTGATACGCTTCTATTTCCCCAGGTTGTCGCCGCTGAAAGATGGAAACGAGATGGGTCGTGCTAAGGCTAGCTTCAATTGCGGGATGCACTTGGTAATTTGATTGGCCGATAGCGCATATGCTGAGGAAGTTTTCTGCGCCAGGATGTAATTCTGCCGGACCATACGGCTGATGCGCCCATCGCAGAATCTGCGGCGTTAGACTGGTCTTCTCCCATCGATCAACTGCCCATCTCCGCAACTCAGTCAGGTGCCCAACGCACTCATAAACTGGGGATTCCGTTAGGCACTTCGGGACGATTTGGCAGACGGTGAAGTCGTTCTGGTCTGAGGATTCTTTCTCAATGTGCCAATCCACTATCTCAACCTTTGGAATTAGCCTGATGTGCTCGGCACGCCATGCGTAGTAGCCAGCTATCAAAAGGGCAATCAGGATGGCAGTCCAGTTCACCCACGAAGGTGGATTGCCCACATAAAACCAAACGTTCCATGCTAGGAAGATCAAAATCGGTCCTCCCAGCACTTCTTGCCAATGACGACCGCAAAATTCGATGTACTTAAAGAATAAATCGAGCGCGGCGATTCGGCCTTTAAGCCAATGAAAGAGTTGTAACATGTTGCCCGATGGTGGAATCGTACACCCCTAGGGGTGGGCGAGCCAAGGTATTTAATGCCCTATCTTGGACATGGACGAGTTTCATCTCGCCGCCCGCCTGCCTTACGGTGGTGTAACACCGGGCCAGTTCGCCCAAGCCATTGCTGTCGACGAAATCCACGCTGGCAAGATTGATCAGGAACTTCTTGCGGCCGTTGCCGGTGTAGACGTGGATAAGATCGCGCAGTTGAGTGCGACCGTCACTCAACGTGAGCCGCCCCACAACATCCACCACGATGATGCGATCGAGTTCTCTTGCTGCGACTTGAAAACCCATGGTTGATCACCGAGTGGCCCACATCTGCGCGTGAAGTATAGCGCTGGAAAGGAGCACTCAAGCTATCTAAGGGAATCTTTATATGTCAGCATGCGCGTCGCGAGTGCTGCAGCTGCGACCACCAGCATGAAAGTGGGAGGTCCGAGCCCTTTGAGATCCTTTACGAGCAGATGCGAGACAGTGGCGCCCACAAAGTAGAGCACGAGGCCAATCGCCGCCGCCACGCCCAGGATGGGCCACCAGATTCCAAGAACTAAACCTAACGCCCCCGCGAACTCACAAGCAGCCAGAAGGGAAAAATACTTTAACGGGACACCGACCGTTTCGTGGATGACCTGCATTTGATGTGGATCGCGGCGAATCTTTCCCAGGCCGGAAAAAAGGGCCATCGCCGCGAGAAGGATTGTAATCACCAGATACGCGATATGCATGAACGCCCCCTTCTCCTACCACGCGCAAATGCGATATGGCGGTGGCCCATATCTGCCGTGAAGTATAACCCTCGAACGGATGCCTCAACCTTCAATATGGAGCGACAGAAAACCTCCGTCGGGTAGGTGCCGTGGAATCCCACCCTTGTCGCAAAAGACGCGACTCTCTGCTCTGGCGAAGCGCATAATGTTGCCAATGGGGAAAAGGTGGTCATTGTCGTTGCTTGTGGGCCTGTTCGTTTTGAGCGGGCTAGTCGCTGCGGACAATCAAGAAAAAAAAGAGCGACATTGGTTGAGACCCGCTCCGAACCGCGCTGCCATGGGCTGGACTGCCCTCCGTGGCCTACCGCTCCCAGCATTGCTTTTTGTTTTCAAGTTGGCGATGCGTACTACACGGCAACGGATCGTTCGTGGGGAATTCCGTGGGCCAACAAGGCCATGAAGTTGCGAGCACTACAGGGACAATCTGTTGATATTGTTGTCAGAGATGAGGAAATCAAAGTCCTGGGTCCAAAAGTGAAAGTACGTCTGTGGGTCGAGCACCGAGATTCACTTTTCAAATTGGATGGGTGCAGGCATGCATAAAAATGCTTGCCTTCTTGCTGTAATCGGCGATTACACTCATTAAAACAAGTGGGCCAACGTCCCACTTGCTCCTGTTCGCCGCTAGGAAACTAACTCCCTAGAGCGGACAGCCCACGTCACGGGGCAGGATTGGTCGGCTAGCCATTCTCCCAGTTATCCCCGCCCAGAGGTTGACCCCACCCGAAGGCGCAGCCTAACATAGCCGCCAATACCCACGGTGTTCGTTCATGATCGGGCAAACGGTCTCTCACTATCGCATTGTGGGCAAACTGGGCGGCGGAGGCATGGGCGTGGTGTACGAGGCCGAGGACCTTCGCCTGGGCCGCCACGTCGCGCTGAAGTTCGTTCCCGACAACCTTAGCGGCGACAGCAAGTTCCTGGAGCGCTTCGAGCGCGAGGCGCGGGCGGCGTCGCAACTCAACCATCCCAATATCTGCACCATCCACGCCATCGAGGAGAACAACGGGCATCCCTTCATCGTGATGGAGAAGTTGGAGGGGCAGAGCCTGAAGCAACGAATCCACGGCAAGCCGATGGAGGTGGAAGCGCTGCTGGATACGGCAGTGCAGGTGGCGGATGCGCTGGTTGCGTCGCATGCCAAGGGAATTATTCATCGCGACATTAAGCCGGCGAATATCTTTCTGGTGCCCGGCGGGCAGGCCAAGGTGCTGGACTTCGGGCTGGCCAAGATTTCGCGTAACAGCGCCGGCACGACTGAAGACAGCCCGGTGGAGGATTCGCTGACCGCGGTGGGCGTGCTGCCCGGAACCGCGATTTACATGTCTCCGGAGCAAGCCCGCAGCGAGGAATTGGACCCGCGCAGCGATCTTTTCTCGTTTGGCGTGGTGCTGTATGAAATGGCGACGGGGAAGAAACCCTTCCACGGAAACAACATCGTCACCACTCTGGACGCGGTTCTGCACAAGAAACCGATTGCCCCGGTGCAGCTAAATCCGCAGCTTCCCAAGGAGCTGGAAGGGATCATCGGGAAGGCCATGGAGAAGGACCGGCGCAACCGCTATGGGTCAGCGGAGGAGATCAAAACCGACCTGCAGCGACTGAAGAAGGAGACCGAATCTGGGTTGCATAAGACCGGGCTGCTGCGGGAATCTACGGCCCTGCGCGTTGTCACCCACACCTTCCAGAGCGCCAATCCCAAACAGAGTTATCTGTTGTTGTTGGTAACCGGCCTATTAATCTCGGTTCTGGTGGCGCTGGGGACTTGGTGGTACCGGCATCGCGTGATGCATCGGCCTACGGCACGGCTGAATACGATCGCCGTGCTGCCGCTGCAAAACATGAATGGGGATTTCAGCGTGGACTACCTGCGCTTTGCCTTAGCCGATGAACTGGCGAATGTGCTTACTTACGCGCGTACGCTGGACGTTCGGCCCTCGTCGCTTACGCGGAAATACGTCGATCCGGAAATGGATCCGCAGAAAGTGGGGAGTGAACTGCGAGTAGGCAGTCTCTTGACGGGGCACTTCTTGCGGCAAGGCGATCATCTGTTGGTGACGCTGGAGGCGATTGACGTCAACAACGACCGATTGCTGTGGCAGACCAGCCTGACTGTACCTGCGGACAATATGATTTCCCTGCAATCGCAGCTGGCTACGCAAGTCCGCCAGGGACTGCTGCCGGTGTTGGGCACAGCCAGCGCTTCCGTCGATACCGGCTCCCAGCCCAAGAATTCGGAAGCCTACGATCTTTATTTGCGCAGTGTCCCCGTGCCCCACGACCCCCAGACCAACAAGGAAGCGATCGTAATGCTGGAACGGGCCGTAGGTATGGATCCGAGCTACGCTCCGGCGTGGGAAGCGCTGGCGCTTCGCTATTACTACGATTCGGCCTACGCCAGTGGGGGAGAAGAAATGTTCCAGCGCTCAAACTCGGCTTATGAGCGGGCGCTGGCACTGGAGCCGAACCGGGTGTCGGCGTCGGGCAACTTAATCATCCACCGCGTGGAGCGAGGCGAGTTGACCAAGGCCTATGAAGAGGCGTCCGCTTTGGTGAAGCGCCGTCCCGAAAACGCGCAGGCGCACTTCACTCTGGGATATGTTCTTCGCTATGCCGGAATGCTGGAAGAAGCCACGCGGGAGTGCAACACGGCGCTTAGCCTGGACCCGGGGAATTATCAATTCCGCTCGTGCGCCTGGGCATTTATGGAGCTGGGCAAGACGAATCGAGCCATGGATTTTATCCGGCTGGATGCGGGTTCCGAGTGGGCAGCTTTTATGATGCCGTCGCTGTTGCTGCGCGCCGGGAAACTGGATCAGGCACGGCAGAGCGTGAAGAGCATGTCGTCGAATCCCCACGATCACCGCGCTCTGCTGGAAGCTTGCCTGCGTCCCCAGCCGCCGCCCAACCTGGACGCCATCGCGCGCGACACCGAGACGGCGGTGCTGGCGGAAGCCGATCCTGAGCCCTGGTACTACGAGGGGACCATTATGGCGTTCTGCGGGCAGAACGACGCAGCCTTGCAGATGCTGAAGGCGGCGGTGGATCAGAACTATTGCGCGTACTCGGCGCTGCTTTCCGATCCGCTGCTGGCCAAGCTGAGGCGCGACCCGCGGTTTGACGACGTGCTCACCGCGGCGGGGAATTGCCAGAAAGCGGTGAGCAGTCCGCAGGGCCAGTGAAGCGGGTAGAGAATCGAACCCTTCAAGATACCTTTACGACCTGTTATTCCGAAGCCAGGTTCATCGGCGAGGAATCTGCTTTTGCCTGGGACGGGCAGGCTTCCCCTGGCGATAGAACTGCACTCCTCCTTAAGATCGGGTAGGATTGACTCCCGGCTAACCGTTTGCTGGCCGGACAGTCCATCAAGGCTGAACCCAGCAGGCAGAATTCGGATTGAGAAAAATTTTGCGTCCTCTCGCTGATAGGCCCTATCCACCTGGAATGAATCGTAAGACTCTTCTTTCGCCCCGCTGGGGCTTCGTCCGTTCCCACTTTCACCCAGGGCTTGCGCCCTGGGCTGCATTCTTTCGCCGCTTCGCGGCTGAGTTCTTGCAGGCGCACCAGTATGGCCTGCTGATTGCAATTGCGTTGCTGCTGCTGACGCCGGCGTTCGCCCAGAAGGCGGCGGAGCCTGGGCCGCTTGATCCACTCCCGCAAGATACGGGCGCCGCTGGACTGAAGCAGACCTTGCGCCGGCTGCAGACCACGGCGCGCTTGCTGCAGATCGATGCCCACCCGGATGACGAAGACGGCGGCATGCTGACGCTGGAGTCGCGGGGAAAGGGTGCGAGCGTAACCCTGCTGACGCTGAACCGGGGTGAAGGCGGGCAAAACAAAGTCGGCAGCAATCTTTTTGACATGCTGGGAGTGTTGCGCACGCTGGAAGTGTTGGCCGCCGGCCGCTACTACGGAGTGCAACAGCGTTTCACGCGAGTCGCGGACTTCGGTTACTCAAAGAGCCCGGACGAAACTTTTCGCAAATGGGGAGGGCACGACATCGCGCTCGAAGATATTGTCCGCGTGATTCGGACATTTCATCCGGATGTGCTGGTGGCTCGATTTTCCGGCACGGATCGCGACGGGCACGGACATCATCAGGCTTCGTCAATCCTTACGCAGGAGGCGTTTCGAGCGGCGGCCGATCCGAAGCGATTTCCGGAGCAAATCAAGGAAGGGCTTTTGCCGTGGCAGGCAAAGAAGCTCTACATCGGAAACGTTTGTTCGTTTTTCGCGCAGACTTGCCCGGAGAAGGACTACACGATCAAGCTGAACACCGGCGAGCCTGATCCGCTGCTGGGGATGTCCTATATCCAGTTTGCGCTGGAGGGATTGCGGCACCAGCTTTCGCAGGGGCTGGGAGGAATTTCGTTTCCCTCTGGACCGCGCTACACATTTTATCGGTTGGTGGATTCGAAGTTACCGCCGGCCACCGACAAGGACGGGCATGAGCAGAACTTTTTTGACGGGATGGATACTTCGTTGCCGGGGCTGGCTACGCGACTGGGAGAGGACGAGAAGAGCGCGCCCTGGCTGGCGGCTGAGTTGGCGGCGGTTGCGAAGAAGATAAATGAAGCGGCGGAGAGCGCTGACAAAGATCCGAGCAGCGCGGCGGAGCCCTTGTCGGCGGTGGTGGCATTGTTGAGCAAATTGGTGAGCCAAGTTCAATCCAGCCCGCTCAATGCGGCGGAGCGGAGCGACCTCGAAGCCCATCTGCAAGAGAAGTTAGAACAGGCACAAAACGCGCTGAATCTGGCGTTGAATGTCACGCTGCAAGCGACGGTGCTTGGGCCGCCGGGATCGCCAGCAGGATTGCCCCGCGAAACCGATGCACTCACCGTAATTTCCCCCGGCCAAAAGTTTGCCGTACGTGTAACTTTGCACAACGGTTCGAAATACACGCTGCCAGGAGCCACGGTTTCGTTGAGTGGAATCAGCCCTTCGGCCGCAAACCAGGAGGAAACCTCCGGCCCAATTCCACCCGGGAAAGATCATGTGGTTCTGTTCCTGGCACAGGTTCCCGCCGATTTTCCGTACACGCGGCCTTACTGGCATCGCGACAATCCGGAAGAGGACAGCCTGAACATCATCGACCAGCCTGAATACGCGGGATTGCCGTTGCCACCTCCTCCATTTCGCGTGCGAGCCAGCTATGCCGTTCCGGACAGCACGGCGCGGAGCGAAATTTCCGCCCAAGTGATCGTGCCTTTTACGAGCGATCAAGGAGAACGGCAAGAACGTACCCTTGCGGTTGCTCCAGCATTTTCGGTCATGTTGGAGCCGGGGGAGCAAGTAATTCCCACAGAAAGCAGTGCTACAACTTCGGTGAAGGTGGTCATAAGCTGCAATCTGACCGGAGCGCCGTCAGGGAGGCTTCATCTGGAAGCGCCGCCAGGCTGGCAAGTGGAACCGGCGCGGTTGGCGGTTGATCTCGGCCGCCGGGGCACGACCCAGAACTATGAGTTCAAGGTTATTCCATCGAGCCTGAAAGAAGGGCGGGCGCAGATTCGTGCCGTGCTGGAGGCGGGCGGGAAAAAATTCAGCGAAGGTTACAGCATCGTGACCCGCGCCGATCTCCGCACTTTTTACTACTACCAGCCGGCGCTGCAGCGGGTCAGCATGGTGGACGTAAAGGTTCCGAAAGATTTGAAAGTGGGATACATCATGGGCGCGGGAGACGACATTCCGCCGGTGCTGCAGCAGGTCGGGATCGACGTGACGCTCATTCCACCGGAGAAGCTGGCAAGTGAGGATTTGAGCCGATACGGCACCATGGTTCTCGGCATTCGCGCCTACGACACGCAGAAAGATGTTGCCGCCAACAACAAGAAGTTGCTGGATTACGTCTCCAACGGAGGAACGCTGGTGGTGCAGTACAACGCGGGTGTCGCGGACTTCAATGCCGGGCACTTCACGCCCTATCCGGCCGAACTGACGAGGCAGCGGGTTTCCGTGGAAGAGGCGCCGGTACAGATTCTGGCTCCCGAAGATAGTCTGTTCCACTACCCAAATCAGATTGCGCAGCGCGATTTTGACGGCTGGGTGCAGGAACGCGGATTGAATTTCATGGGCCAGTGGGACGATCACTTCAAGCCGCTGCTGGCCTGCAACGATCCCGGAGAGCCGCCACAGAAAGGCGGTTTGTTGCTGGCGAAGTACGGCAAGGGCACCTACATCTATACCGGCTACGCATTTTTCCGCGAGTTGCCGGCGGGAGTGCCGGGAGCGATTCGGCTGTATGTGAATTTGCTGAGCGCAGGGCACTGAGTTGTCGTTGGTCGTTGGTCTGGTCGTTCGCTTGACACTCTGCTTGCGATCACCCATCCCGATGTTTAGTTCGTGAGGCCCATGAGATTTGCCAACGACCAACGACCAACGGCCAACGACGGCGGCCAGCAGCTAATTCGCGGCATCGGGCTGGGCGGCGCTACTGCGCTGAACATGATCGACATGATCGGCGTGGGGCCGTTCATCACCATTCCGCTGATCGTGGGCGCCATGGGCGGTCCGCAGGCCATGCTCGGATGGGTTGCCGGAGCGCTGCTCGCCACCTGTGACGGCCTGGTCACCGCCGAACTGAGTTCTGCGATGCCTGGGTCGGGGGGCACGTATCGTTTCCTGCGCGAAATTTACGGTCCCGGCAAACTCGGCAGGCTGGTGTCGTTTCTTTTTATCTGGCAGCTTTCCTTCAGTGCGCCGCTCTCGATTGCATCGGGTTCGATTGGCTTGGCGGGATATGCGTCTTATTTTTTCCCTTCGCTGGAACATCAATATGCCGTCCACAACTGGGCCCTGAACATCCCGCTGTTGGGGGCGCTGCAAGGGCGATGGATTGTTTCCGGGGCGACGTTTGTCGCAATTGGCATGGTAGTGCTCGCGATGCTGCTGTTGTATCGCAAGATCACCAGCGTCGGCTGGATGTCGAAATGGCTGCTGGTGGGGGTGATCGGCACCATGGCGTGGATCATCGTTTCGGGATTCACTCATTTTCACTCTGCGCTGGCGCTCGATTTCCCGCCGGGAGCGTTTCAATTATCCGAGCCATTCTTCTTGGGTCTGGGCTCGGCGATGCTGGTGGCCTCCTACGACTACTGGGGCTACTACAACATCTGCTATCTGGGCGATGAGATCAAAGAACCCGACCAAGACCATCCCGCGCGCCATGCTGCTATCTATTCTGCTGGTGGCTTGTCTATACATTGCAATGAACCTCAGCATTCTGGGCGTGTTGCCGTGGCGGGAGATTGCGCAGTCCGGCGCATCGAATCGCGGTTTGTATGTGATTTCTATTTTCATGGAACGGGTCTATGGGCCGTGGGCCGCGAAGTTGGCCACAGGACTGGTGATGTGGGCGGCATTTGCCTCGGTGTTCTCGCTGATGCTTGGCTATTCGCGCGTTCCTTACGCCGCGGCGCTGGACGGAAACTATTTCCGGGTTTTTGCGCGCGTTCATCCGCAGCATCGCATCCCCCATATTTCTCTGATTGCGTTGGGGTGCGTTGCGATTCCGTTTTGCTTCCTTTCGCTGGGCGATGTGATCGCGGCGCTGGTCGTGATTCGCATCCTGCTGCAGTTTCTGATACAGGCGCTGGGCTCGATCGTGCTGCGTATCCGGCGTCCTGACCTGCCGCGGCCCTTTCGCATGTGGCTGTATCCGCTTCCGGCATTGCTGGCAAGTGCGGGGTTTCTGTTCATTCTGATTTCACGCAAGAACTTCTTAAGAGAAATTCGCTATGCGACGGTGATTCTGGCCGTCGGGTTAGCGATCTATCTCGTCCGCGCCTGGCGCGGCCGGGAGTGGCCTTTTGCGGATAGCTTGCGATGCGGCCGAGGAGGTCTCGGGCAACTGAATATGAGCAAGGTGGCCAAGATCTCGGACGGCAGGCGGGTGGAGCATGACCGATCGCCCTGGGCGCCGCTGCGCGAACCATTGTTCCGCTCACTCTGGATCGCGTCGTTGATTTCCTACACTGGCACCTGGATGCGGAACGTCGCGGCCGGTTGGTTGATGACCCAGCTCACGATGTCACCGTTGATGGTAAGCCTGGTGCAGGCGGCTTACACTCTGCCGGTGTTTCTGGTTATTCTTCCCGCGGGCGCGCTGGCTGACCTTGTGGACCGCAGGAAATTTCTGCTGGTGACCCAGGGATGGATGGTGGTTGCGGCGGTCTTGTTGGGCGCGGTTACTTTGCTGGGCTTCATCACGCCTTGGGTATTGCTGCTGTTCACATTTGTTCTGGGGCTGGGCGCGGTGATGAACGATCCGGCGTGGCAGGCGATTACGCCGGAAATCGTTTCTCCCAAACGGCATGCTCCCGCCGTCGCGCTGAATTCCGTCGGCTTCAACGTGGCACGCGCCGTGGGTCCGGCGCTGGGCGGAGTGGTGGTCGCGCTTGCCGGCTCCGGGATCGCGTTCCTGCTGAATGCCGCTACCTTCTTCGGAGTGATTTTCTTTCTCTACCGCTGGAAACGGACCAAGCATGAACACGTAGAGAGTGGACGCGTCCTGGACGCAATGCGCGCGGGATTGCGCTACGGTATTGCGGCTCCGGTGGTGCGCAGCGTTCTGGTTCGTACCGGAGCCTTCAGCCTGGCGGCGAGCCCCATGTTGGCGTTGCTTCCCATTCTCGCCCGTCCGCATGGCGCCACGGGCTACGGGTTGCTGCTGGGATCCTTCGGTTTGGGCGCTCTGGTGGGAGCGGCCGCCTTGCCGCGCTTGCGAACGCGATTGTCGTTCGACGAGTTGGTAATTCCGGCCATTCTGGTTTTCGCAGCCATGACGTTCGCCGCGGGACGCGTGCAGTTGTTTGGCTGGCTGAATCTGGTTCTGTTTGTCAGCGGGGTGGCGTGGATCGGAATTCTGGCTTGCCTGAACACGGTGGCTCAAACCATGTCTCCTCCGGGCATGCGGGCGCGGGCGCTCTCTATGTACATCCTGGTACTCCAGGGCGGGATGGCGGTGGGCAGCGCGGTGTGGGGAGCGCTGGCGAACAAAGTGGGCGTGCCACTGGCGTTGGAATGTGCAGCCGGCGCGCTGGTGGCAGGTCTTTTTACCGTCCGTCGCTTTCGGCTCACTTCTGAGGAATTGGAGTTGGCCCCTGCCGTCGTGCGTGATTAGACAACCGTTGATACAATCACATGGCTTTTCAAGGAGAATTGCATGACAAGTGTAAGCATGAAGTCGCTGTTCGCAGGATTGTTTTGGTTGGGCTGTAGCGTTGCCGTGTTGGCGCAAGCTCCGGCCATGCCGTCAACGATTGGCAGCGTGTTGAATGGCGCGGTAAGCAACGTGGAAGGCGAGTTCGTTCCTACTGCGCAAGCCATGCCGGAGGACAAGTACTCGTTTGCCCCCACCAATGGCGAGTTTAAGGGAGTTCGCACCTTTGCCCAGCAGGTAAAGCATGTGGCCGCAGTCAACTACATTATTGGCGGCGCCATTCTGGCGGAAAAACCGCCGGTCGACCTGGGTGGGGAAAATGGTCCCGATTCGATCAAGAGCAAGGCGGATATTGTGAAGTTTCTGCAAGATTCGTTCGCCTACCTGCACAAGGCCGCTTCCAGCATTGACGAGAAAAACTCGATCCTATCCATCAAAATGCCTTTCGGAGATGGCAATACGACTAGGCTGGCGATGGCGAGTTTAGGCGTGGCCCACTGCTTCGATCACTACGGACAGATGGTCGTGTATTTGCGGATGAACGGCATTATTCCGCCCGCCAGCCGCCGGTAGAGCTAGCTAGCGGCTTTCCAGAAGGACGGGTGAGAGACGCCCGTCCTTCCTCAGCTTTTAGAACCCGCCCGATGGCACGTAGGTGCTATTTACACTTTCCGGACAAGCGATTACTTTTCCTCTTCCCCCGATTCTCTTAGGGGCCGCCAGACACGCAGCGGCGGTTCCATGAATGCAGTCTTTGGGCTGGCGCTTGCCGGCTCTACGGCGATTTATCTAAATCTCTGGGGGTAGGAAATGAAGAAGACACGCTCGATGGCCGCGAGCGTCTCCGAGGCGGCGCGCCAACGCGAAGTACAGCGGGAAATCAAGAACTTCGTCAACGCCCTCAGCTCTTATCCAGACCGCTTTGCGCGGAATCCCTATCTTAGCTTTGAGCAGCACTTGTTCAGCGTGGCCGCGGAGGATGAATCTCTGGGGACGGGGAGACGGCGGGCCTCGTAGTTAGCAATCAGCACTCAGCAATCAGCATTCAGTAGTTAGCACTTAGCACTTGGCAATTGGCACTTAGCAACCCAGAATCGGATTCCTACCGACACTTCGTTATTTCCATTCCCTGTGCTTCCCTGTGCCACTGTGGTTTAGAGTTTGTGTCATTCAGTTCCCCCGGTGCGCGCCGCGCGTCGTAATCGCCGTTGAGATCAATTCGGCGCTTAGTCCGCTACTCGTTAAGTGGGCGGCGATTCGTTTCTTGGCCTTGCTCGGGCTGCCTTTCGGGTCGAGGAAAATCAGGACCGATGGGCCGGCGCCGCTCAATACCGATCCCAGAATTCCGGGAGTTCCCGCCAGCTTCTGCAACGCCGGAAGCAACGGGCAGAGCGTCGCTCGGTAAGGTTGATGGATGCGATCGGCGAGCCCGAACGAAAGCAGGTCGGGCCGTCCTTGCATGAAAGCAGCCAGCAGCAACATCGAGTTCTGAATATTGGTGACCACGTCGGCGCGGGAATACTGCGTGGGCAGAACGCGGCGGGCTTCCTCGGTAGAGAGGCTCTCTTCGGGGACGGCCAGCACCAGCGGCCATTTTCCTTTGGGAGTGATGCAGGCGACCTGGGCCTCGGATTCGCCGGACATGCGGGCGACCGTCAATCCGCCCATCCAGCAGGCGGATGCGTTGTCGGGATGATGTTCGCGGCGCGAGGCTTCGCCGACGATGCGGCTGTCGCTCCAGCGCAGTTTGCCGAAGTGAACCGCGAGGGCGATGCCGGCAAGCCGCGCCGAAGCCGAAGAGCCGCAGCCTTTGCCGATGGGGATTTGGTTGTCTAGCTCGAGCGCGAGCGGCAGGACGGGCTTGCCTTCGGCTTGCAGGATTTCGCGGTAAGTCGTCAGGATCAGGTGATTCTCGACGCGGCCGCAGATTTCGGTGTCCCGGCCATGAGCCTGAATGGAGAATTCATTCGCCGCGCGCGCGCGGATCTTGAGGAACAGGCCGAAGGCCAGCGCGGCGGCGTCGAACGCCGGCCCCAGATTGGCGGAGGTAGCAGGGAGTGAGAGAGTCAGGGATTTTTGCTTGCTCATGTTTATGTGTTGTGTAGGGACGGGTCAGAGACCCGTCCCTACACGCACGTCAGTCTGCTTCTCCGCTTGCTCCAGCGCCTTCAACGACTGCATCCGCGCTCGCGTCGACCACAATCGGCGCGCGCTGCAGCGGCTTGAGTACCCCCGCCTGACCTTCCAGAGCGGTTCCGAAAAAAGATCGCCGCGGTGGAACTTTAGCGTGAACTCGGGGTCTTTGAGCAGATGGCCGGTAAGAATCAGCACTACGCTCTCGCCGGATTTTACGAAGCCGCGGAGCACCAGTTTCTTGAGCCCCGCCAATGTGACCGCCGAAGCCGGCTCACAGCCGATGCCGTCAGCTCCGATCTCCGCTTTAGCCTGCGCGATTTCAATCTCGCTCACTTCTTCGACGGTCCCGCCCGTAGCTTCAAGCACGCGCACAGCTTTTTTCCACGACGCCGGATGGCCGATGCGAATCGCAGTAGCCATGGTCTCCGCCTGCACGGATACCAACTCGCGGCCACCGGTTTCGCGCACCGTACGCACCAGCGCATTCGCTCCCTGCGCCTGAATGACGGAAAGGCGGGGCAGCGAGGAGATGAAACCAAGCTCCTTCATTTCCAGAAGCGCCTTTCCCAGCGCCGACGAATTGCCCAGATTTCCGCCCGGGACGATGATGTGATCGGGCGGCTGCCAATCGAATTGTTCCAGCAGTTCGATGGCGGCGGTCTTTTGTCCTTCGAGGCGATAGGGGTTCACCGAGTTCAACAGATAAATCGGCATGCGGCGGACGACTTCATTGAGCACGCGCATGCAGCCATCGAAATCGGTTTTGAGCTGGCAGGTGACGGCGCCATAGTCGAGCGATTGCGAGAGCTTGCTCCAGGAAATTTTGCCGTCGGGGATGAGCACCAGGCTGCGCAGGCCTCCGCGCGCGGCGTAGGCTGCCATCGAGGCTGAAGTGTTGCCGGTGGAAGCGCAAGCCACCCAGCGGAACCCTTGCTGCCGCGCGAAGGACGCGGCCACCGTCATGCCGGTGTCTTTGAAGGACCCGGTCGGGTTCATCCCCTGATGCTTGGCGTAGAGGCGCTCGACTCCGGCGATGCGGGCGCAGGAAGGGAGCTGATAGACAGGCGTGTTCCCTTCGAGCAGCGTGATGGGCTCATGGCCGTCCCCGAGCGCGGGCAGCAGTTCGCGGAAGCGCCACACGCCGCTTTGGTCGATGCCTGGGCCGGATGATGAGTACGTGGTGCGGCGCTCGCGCCAGAGAGACTTGAGCGACTCTGCATTCGGCCGCGAATTCTTCCATCCCGGAAAAGTGATTTCCAGCAGGTCGCCGCAGTTGGGGCAGCGCAGATCGCGGCTGGCGGTTTCGTGGGCCGCGCCGCAGCCGATGCAGCGCAGTTGCGAGACGCTCTGCTCGATTCCGGGTTCGGAGGCGGTTGGGTTTGGCATTGGAGCGGATAAATTGATGTTCAGAATAACAGAGGCGAGTCTTCGTAGCGCCGGTGCTGCCGGCGCGGATTGGCTTCCCACACTATGGATTAGGTCCCGCGCGAGATACAGACCGCTTATACTTCCACCGATCCAAGAGCGAACCGACGAAATAAAACCGGCAAGAATGAACACCGGTGTGAAAGACATGAAACTTACAATTTGACTGACGCCGAGGCGCGCCAGACCGTGAACAATTGCGAGACTAAAAACGAATGCGGGAAATGCGGAGAGCACCAGCGCTCTTTCCATCCATCCCGGCGTGATCCAGATGGATTCAGGGTCCCAGCCGGTGCAATCTTCGCCGCCATTGCCGCATGACATTGACGCCATTGGGTGCCTGTTCAGCGGATCCGCGTCGAGACGAATGGACCCCAGAAGTAACGGCCTGGTTGACCGCGGTGAAATTCATGATTCCATCGAATTGAGCGGTAGCTCATGAACACAAATGGCATCAGGCCCAATAGCGGTAAGGCAAGTCTCCACCGCACTCGCATACCAAATTAGACACCGCCGACGGGAACTTGGGTAGGAGGTTCGCATGTTAACTTCGTATGAACGATTGGGCGGGTTTCTCAACGATGTGACAGGTCGGAATTGGTTACAGCGATTGGCAGACATGTCTTGACTTGCATGCTCGACGGAAGGTCAGCCGATACTTGTGTCGGGATGTAATAGCGTTTGTCGGATTCGTTGAGCCAGTCAGGAACAATCGGCATCGAGCTGAAACCGTGTGGTTACTTGCAGAGTCGTAGCCACGGAAATCGGGCGAAACAACCACTGCTTTGTCGCGCTTTCAACGGCCTCCCGGAGCAAGGGATGTGCAGAAATAATTTTCACTGACTGCAACGTGCCATCGGGCCTGACCGTCACTTCAGTAAGGGCCGTTCCCTCTACTCGGGCCAGCCAGGCGGACGCCGGATTGCGGGCGCCACGAAGTGGCGAACTGATAGTGACTGTGGGGCTTCGGTCTGAGCAAACGCACCAATGCATAGACTAGCCAACAGAATGGTACTGGCGACAAAGTGCGACATGCTTCCTCCTGTGAAGGCTGGCCACATACTTGCATCGGCACCGGAGTGCGCCCGCGCCGGCGAAACGCCGGCGCTACAAATTACTTTCCTCCCCGCAAATACACATCGGTCTTGTCGATCCAGTCCTGCCTCGGCGGGTAGAAGATATCGAGGCTTACGCTGTCGACGGCGGCTTCCACCTTGTGCGGCATGTGGGGCGGGATGGCCAGCACTTCGCCGGCGCTGACCGTGAGCTCGCGGTCATCGACCCAGAACTTCAGCGCGCCTTCGAGAACGTAGCTGACCTGCTCGTTGTGATGGCTGTGCAGGGGAACGACGCATCCCTTTTTCAGCAGTATGCGAGCCAGCATGAGTTTGTCTCCGACCGCTAGCTGGCGTTGTAGCAGCGGATTTAGGGTTTCCAGTTCTACGGAAGTTCCAGGGGATGTGTTTTAGTTGCGGGCGCGGTTTCTTGGATGGGCGGCGTTGTGGTGTTTTCGTCTTTTTGCGTGGGGATTTTGGTTTAGGCATTTTCGTGTCGTTCCTCTCGGCCATACCGTGGCTCTTCTTTCGCCCTTTCAGGGTGTGCGTGAGAACTAGTCTTTCGCCCCGCTGGGGCTTCATCTTTTCCCACTTTTCACCCAGGGCTCGCGCCCTGGGCTGCATTCTTGCGGCGCTTCGCGGCTAGAACGCCCCAGGCCACTACCCGCGATTCGCGTTCTCCGGGCGAGACGCCCGTCGCTACATCGCTGGATTTCACTTTGGGCGGGCTAGCGGATTCGGCGCGCCTATCTGGATCAGCAATCCCAGGATATCGCCCGAGGCCCAGACTTCGTTGGATTTGCCATTCTTAAAGTGATGGATCACCTGGCCGGAGGACATGACCACTTTTTGCGTCGGCGGGAAGCCCAGATATTCGCCGCGGTGCGTACCGTAGAAAGTGTAGCGATGGGCGAGCTTCTCGCCCTCGGCCAGCAAATCTTCGGTCTCGATGCGGCCGTCGGGGAAGCCCTGCGCCATCTGCCGGTAGAAGGTCTTTAGTCCGCTTGCGCCCGGCCCGATGTGGCGCGAGAAACCGTGGTGCAGCACCGATGCGTGAAACATTTGCAGATAGCCGTCGAGGTCCTTGGCGTTGAAGCGAGCGACGGCCTGGTTAAGAACGTCTTTGTTTGTAGCTTCAGACATAACTCGACAATTCTATGCCGAGTACGAGATGACGACGGAAAAATGTAGAGTGCGGGTAATTTGCTGATCTAGCGCGGCCTCCCGCGCCAAGAAGCAGATTCCTCACTTGTTCTCGCCGCGCTTGGCGCGCGGCTCCGAACGGCTCGGAATGACAAAGGGTTAGCTATGGGTTCCCGTCCAGCAGGGGACGAGAAGCGAGTAACCACGCTCGGCGCGCCGGCGTGATAAGTTGAAAGGCGCATTTTGCGGGCTGTGACTGACGATGTAATCAAGGGGAGACTATGCGCAGATTGGTCTGGGTTGTGGTGTTGAGTGTCTGTGTGTGTTTGGGGCTGGGGATAGGGGCTGCGGCGAAATCCAAAGGGTTGCAAATTTATGCCATCGACGTGGAGGGCGGGCAGTCGACGCTGATCGTGGGTCCATCGGGCCAGTCGCTGTTGGTAGATACGGGCTGGCCTGGATTCAATGGCAGAGATGCGGATCGGATCGTCGCGGCGGCCAAAGCGGCCGGGATCAAGCGCATCGACTACGTGTTGATCACCCACTACCATCGCGATCACGTGGGCGGCGTCACGCAACTGGCGGAGCGCATCAAGATTGGCGCGTTCGTCGATCACGGGCCCAATCAAGAGGACTCCGACGTAACGCGCGAGGACTACGCGGCCTATCAAAAGGTGATTGCCCACGCCCGCCACATGACGCTCAAACCCGGCGACGGACTGCCGTTTGTGGGGCTTGCCGTGCGCGTCGTAGCCGCAGCGGGTGAGCATCTCAGCGAGCCACTGCCGGATGCCGGGACGGCGAATCCTAACTGCGGCTCGGAGCCGGAGCCGCCTGTCGACGCGACCGAGAACGCGCGTTCCATGGGGATCATGGTGACCTACGGCAAATTTCGTTTTCTCGATTTGGGCGATCTGACCAAGAAGAAAGAGTTGCAGCTGGTTTGTCCGAACAATATGCTCGGCACGGTGGATCTCTTTCTGGTTTCGCATCATGGGTTCGATCAATCGAACTCGAAGGCGCTGGTGTGGGCGCTGCATCCGCGGGTGGCAATCATGGACAACGGCGCCCACAAAGGTGGCAGCCCGCAGGCTTGGCAGACCGTACATGACTCTCCGGGCCTGGAGGATTTGTGGCAGTTGCACTACGCAGTAGATGGAGGGAAAGAGCATAACGTCGCCGAGAAAATGATCGCAAATACCGAAGAGAGTTCGGACGGCAATTACATTAAAGTGACGGCGGAGTTGGGCGGTGCATTCACGGTGGTCAATTCCAGGAATGGATTTGAGAAGCAGTATGGGAAGTAAGGGGCAGACTAGACAATGGAGCGACGGGCGTCCTCGCCCGTCAGACCACAGCGGTTTGGCCGCATCGGACGCCCTTGGGCTTGGGATGGAGCAGCGTTAGATGCCTGTGACTGCCTTTGGCCACTGAGGTAACTATGCAAAGTTCCTCGCTAAGGTCGCAGATATCCAGAGTTTGGAAATAGCGGAAGTGGCGTGGCCATGCAGGAATGCTTCGACTTCGCAGGAAATTCGCTGATCGCGAAGTTCCCGCTGCGCTCAACATGACAGACATGTGTGTGGAGGGCTGGGTCCGTTGATTGCGATTGTGATGGGAGTGGTCGGGGCGGGGAAGACTACCGTGGGAAGTCTGCTGGCGCAGAAGACGGGGTGGGAGTTTGTCGACGGGGACAGCTTTCATTCTGCTGCCAATGTGGAAAAGATGCGGCAGGGAATCCCGCTGACGGACGCGGACCGCGCTTCCTGGCTGGGGGCGATTCACGATGCTGTGGTCCAGTGGATCGCTGAGGGCCGGAACGTGGTGCTGGCTTGTTCGGCTTTAAAGCGCAGCTATCGGGAGAAGATCGGCATTCGGCCTGAGGTTAGATTCGTCTATTTGAAGGGCAGCCGTGAAGTGATTGGGCAGCGGTTGCGGGCCCGCCGCGGGCACTATGCGACGGAGCAACTTTTGGACAGCCAGTTCGCGATTTTGGAGGAGCCGGAGGGGGCGATCACGGTGGACGTGAGTTTGCCGCCCAAGGAGATGGTTGCGCGGATCAAGCGAGAGTTGGGGTTGGTGTAGAATCGGGCGGCTTGGTTCCCGAGATTAGTTGGGACTGACCTAAAGCAGATTCCTCGCTCGTTCTCGCCGCGCGCGGCGCGCGGCGCGCGGCTGCGAACGGCTCGGAATGACAAAGGGACTATTGACCTCGCACCCGCTCATGGCAAGCTCGACCGCTAATCAAATCGAAGCCCTCGTAGTTTCCAAGCTCACATGGCGGCTGATGCCGTTTCTGTTCCTGCTTTATATCGTCGCCTACGTGGACCGCATCAACGTGGGGTTTGCCGCGCTGCAGATGCAACAGCGCCTTGGGTTCAACGATGCTACTTACGGCCTCGGCGCGGGCATGTTTTTTGCCGGCTACTTCTTTTTTCAAGTCCCCAGCAATCTCGCGCTGCATCGCGTAGGGGCGCGGCGCTGGATTGCGGGGATCATGGTGTTCTGGGGAATCGTTTCTGCGTCGATGGTGTTTGTAACCACGGCGCACAGCTTTTACTTCCTACGTTTCATGCTGGGTGTGTCCGAGGCAGGGTTCTTTCCCGGAGTCATTCTCTATCTAAAGCACTGGTTTCCGCAGGCGTCGCAGGCTCGCACCGTGGCGCGGTTCATGACCGCAGGAGCGCTATCGGGCGTGGTGGGCGGGCCGATCTCGGGGGCATTGCTGGGCTTGGATCACACCTGGGGGCTAGCGGGCTGGCAGTGGTTGTTCCTGGTCGAGGGGGTTCCGGCTATTCTGCTTGGCGGGGTGGTTTTGCTCTACCTCACCGATTATCCGCGTGAGGCCGTCTGGCTGGGTGAGGAGCACAGAACGTGGCTCGTCGAGACGCTGGCCCGCGAACGGGCCGCTCACCCGGCGGCCGCCCGCACCAGTATTTTCGACGCCTTCGCCAGCGGAGGAGTCTGGATTTCGGTGTTGTTGCTGGTGTGCGTTTATTTCGGCGCGAACATGTTCTCCTACGGTATCAGTCTGTGGTTGCCTACGCTGATTCGCAGCGTGTCCGGGGTCAGCACGTTTGTGATCGGGCTGCTTTCGGCCATACCGTACTTGATGGCGGCGGTAGCCATGATGATCGCGGGAGTGCACTCGGATCGCTCCGGCGAGCGACGTCTGCATGTTGCTTTACCCGCATTTGCAGGGGCCGTTGCTCTGGGATTCTCCGCCTATTCGCACTCGCTGCTGTTGACCATTGTCGGGCTAAGCCTGGCGCTTATGGGAGTGTGGTCGATCTTTGGGCCTTTCTGGGCGATACCTTCCAGCCTGCTGACGGGGACCGGCGCCGCGGTTGGGATCGCGGTGATCAATTCACTCGGTAACCTGGGCGGATTTTTCGGACCGTGGATTATTGGGCGGGTAAAGACCTCGAGTGGAGGATTTCGCGGAGGGTTGTTGATTATTGGGGCGGCCTTGGCGGTTAGTGGATTCGCAGCGTTACTGGTGAGGAGTCCGAGAATAAGGCCGGGGGAGAAGGGCTGAGTGGGGCGGTGCCTGGCGACATCGACCAAAGTCAAGCCATTGTTGCTCTTGAAGCGGAGCGACGAAGAATCTGTTGTTTGCCGGGCCAAGCGAAAACAGATTTCTCGCTTTGCCCGAAATGACGAACCTGAATCGTTTGTCAGCAGTCTGAGGCGACGGGCCGGCGGGAAGCCGGTGCTACTAGACGGTTACCCCGTATTTCCTCCGCCCTTTTGCTCCTATTGATTACAATAGAAAGCTTCGCCTTCTGCTTGGAGTTTGGGCCCTGTAGCAAATGGGACTAACGACGTTGGAACCGTCAAATCACAATCCCGATACTGCCCGCCGGGTTTACTGGCGGGTGGAAGGCAGCCTGCTGGAATTCCCCACGGTGCGGCCGATCGCGTTTTTCACCTGGAACGCGCAGACCTTCAACGAACGCTGGATCCGGCGCGGGTTGGCGTTGCTGATGGCGGTGCTGCGTCCGATTGTGTACGCGGTCAACCGCACGTTTGCCACGCGGGTGGTGCATACGGTGCTGCGTGGCATCAGCCGCGACCGGCTGGATCTTCTGGGCGAAGAGTACTTCAAGTATGAGTTGCAGCCCTACCTGAAGCCGGATGGCGTTCGCAAGCTGAAAGAGTTGGTGGATTCGGGGGCCAATATCGTGCTGGTGAGCCAGGGATTGGATCATGTAATGCGGCCGCTGGCGCGGCATCTGAACGTGAAATGGGTGATCGCGAATCGTATGGAGTTTCGCGATGGCATGGCAACTGGGCGGCTGCTGGAGCCGGTGATTCGTCCGCGAGGATTCCTGGCGCGGATTCGCGGAAGCGGGCCGGATGGACGGCGCGATCCGGCATGGCTGGCGCTGGATTTGGGATTGCGCAGCGCGGGAGCGCTGCATGCGGCGGTGGTTCCGGCGGAGCGGCAAGCGCAGGTGCTTCAGCGTCCCATCGTCAACTACAACGGAAGCCGCCAGTCTGGGCCGCTTTCGGTGCGCAAGGCGCTGGCAGGCAAGCATGTGATGCTCATCGGCGTGACCGGCTTTATCGGCAAGGTATGGCTGGTGAATTCGCTGATGGATTTGCCCGAGATTGGACGAATCTACCTTTTGATCAGGCGGCAGAAATCGAACCCCGCCCAACGGCGGTTCGAGAAACTAGTAGAGGACTCACCGGTCTTCGATCCCTTGTATGAGCGCTACCGCGCCGGGTTAGCGCAATTTCTCCAAGACCACGTAGAGGTGGTCGAGGGAGATGTGACGCAGCCGGGCTTAGGGCTGGGTCCGCAAGTCGCGGAGCGCCTGCGCAAAAGCTTAGACCTCGTGGTCAATAGTTCGGGGCTGACCGACTTTAATCCCGACTTGCGCGATGCGCTCAGGACCAACGTCGACGCCGCGATCCACGTACTGGACTTTGTACGCCAGTCGGACCATGCCGGGTTACTGCACCTTTCGACCTGTTATGTAGCGGGCGCGCGGGATGGACGGGTCAGCGAGAAGCTGCGCCCGAACTATCGTCCTGCGGGCGGGCAATCGGCGAGTGGGCCAGCGTTCGATGCTGAGACTGAATGGCGCGGGCTGCAGGAACTAATCAAGGACGCCGAGGCAAAGGCCGAAAGTCCCGAAATCACCGCCGAGCTGACGAATCAGGCCTTGGACAAGGAACACGCCGCCAAGGACCTCCAGGGCACGGCATTGGAAAACCAGATTCGCAAGAACCGCGTACGCTGGCTGCGAAACTATTTGACTGAGGCGGGCAGCAAGCGCGCCCAGGAACTCGGCTGGCCGAATACTTACACTCTCACCAAGAGCCTGGCGGAGTCGCTGATTCACAAGTACGGCACTGGCCTGCCGGTGGCGCTGGTTCGTCCGGCGATTGTCGAAACTTCGGTGGCCAAGCCGTTTCTGGGATGGAACGAGGGCATTAACACCTCGGCATCGCTCTCATATTTGCTGGGAACTTATTTCCGGCAGCTTCCGTCAAATGAACGCAAGCGTCTGGACATTATTCCAGTCGACTCTGTCTGCGATGGCATGACGCTGATTGCGGCGGCCATCATCGAGCGGCGTCATGAACCGGTCTATCAACTGGCGACTTCTGTGACCAATCCCTGCGATATGGGACGCTCCATCGAATTGACCTCGCTGGCGCACCGCAAGCACTACCGGGCGCAGGAAGGGCTGGAGTCCTGGCTGCGCCTGCGCTTTGACGCGATTGCGGTTTCGAAAGAGCGCTACCAGCGCATGTCAGCGCCGGCGCAGAAGGCGATTATCAAGTCGATTCAGCGTGTCATGTCGCCGCTGCCCCTGCGCAAGCCGCCGCTGGCGCGGGCGGAACGCAGCCTGGAGAGAGTGGAAAAACTGATCCAGCTTTTCGAGCCCTTCATTCTCCTGAACGAGCACGACTTCGTGGCCGACAACGTAGAGCGGCTTTCGCAGGCGTTGGTGCCGGAAGAGCGGGCCGATTTTGCTTACGGGGCGGGCGCGGTTGACTGGTGGGAGTACTGGATCAACATTCATATTCCCGCCCTGCGCAAGTGGACTTATCCTCTCATTGAAGGGCGGCCGCTGGAAGCGCGGCCGGCGCGCAATTTTCAGCTTTCGCAAACATCCGAACAGGACGAAACCGTGAATACAGGAACGAACGGAGCAACGTGGCGATATTCCTGACCGGTTCCACCGGATACATCGGCGCCCATGTCGCCGCCAATTTGCTGGAAGCGCATGACGCGAGCCTGGCTCTCCTGGTGCGTGCCCGCGATCCGCATGAGGCGGAGCTGCGGCTGTGGCAGGCCCTGCAGTTGCACATGGAGTTTCCGCGCTTCTATGAGTTCCTACAGACGCGCATCAGGATCTTTCGCGGCGACCTGACCACGCCTCAGTTTGGGCTGGCGGCGGACGACTACGACCGCCTGATTCACATGACCGATTCGGTCATCCATTGCGCGGCGTCCCTGAATCGGAAGTCGGAGAAGAGTTGTTTGAATGTGAACCTCCGGGGCACGTTGGAAGTGGTACAACTAGCGCAGCGCGCCGACCATTACCACGGCCTGCGCCGCTTCAGCCACGTGAGCACGGTGGCTGTGGCGGGCGTGCGCAAGAACGAGGTGGTGACGGAAGACAAATCGATCGATTGGGATCGTTCGGACTACGATCCTTACGCCCGAACCAAAAAATTCTGCGAGCACATGATCCGCCAGATTCTGCCGGAGGTGCCACGCACCATCTTTCGGCCCAGCATTGTGCTGGGAGACAGCCGTTTCGCGCAGACTACCCAATTCGATATGGTCAAAGCGTTTGTCTTTCTTGCGGGACTGCCGGCTCTGCCTTTCCGGCCGACCGACAAGATTGACATTGTGAACGTGGATTTTGTCGCCGACGCCATCGCTACGCTGCATCAGAAGGAAAAGCCGAACTACGATACCTATCATCTCTCTTCCGGCGTAGGGTCGCAGACTTTCCGCGAGCTGACCAGCGCGCTGGCGGCCGAGCAGAGCAAACGCGGGCCGGTGTTCATGCCACTGCTCGAGCGTCCTTTTGCGGCTGGTGTAAACAGTTTGTCGAACCGGCGGAACTCTCTGGGCCGCGGCGCCGCGCTGATGAAAGTCTTCATGCCGTATCTGGTGTGGAACACCGTCTTCGACAACACGCGGGTTACGACCGAGTTGGGGCGCAAGCCGGCGCCGTTTTCGGAATATAGTTATCCGCTGCTGAAGTTCAGCCGGGAGACAAATTTCTCGTATAAGTATCAGGACTGGCCGGCCAAGGTCGGAGGGACCGCGGCATGATGGACTTTGTCCTGGAAGCCTGGGTCAGCGGCAGCATTGAGGCACGGAAGCTCGGCTGGATGCTGGGCACTGGCCACCGCTGGCAGCCGGGGGAAAAGTTGAAGTTGCTGTTCGCCGGGTACAACGGCAGCCGTAACACCGGGTCGGATGTGCGCGTGGAGGAGATGCTGCGCCAGATGCGGCATATTCTGCGTCCGGAAAATGTCGAGTTCAGCATGATGACCTTCGACTTCGAGCGCTCGCGCGGCTACTTCGAGGGCACGTCGCAGGTTTATCTGCCGAATGTTTTTCCACCATTTCTGTATCAGGAGGTCCCGAAACATCACGGCGTGGTGGCGTGCGAAGGCTCGATGTTCAAGAGCAAGTTCGCTAATGCCTTGGCGGCCATGATGATCGGGTCGCTGGGAATCGCGGCCGCGCAGAACAAGCTCTCCCTGGCTTATGGCGCGGAGGCGGGCTACATGGACCCGCTGGTAAAGAAGATGTGTGGACGCTATTGCCGGAACTCGCTGGTGATCACGCGCAACGAAGAATCGCGCACGATTCTTCGTGATTTAGGGGTTCCGACCGAGTTGGGCACGGACACGGCCTGGACATTCGAGCCGCGCCCACCCGAGTATGGGCGAAAAGTTTTGATGGACGCGGGTTGGGATGGAACGACTCCGGTGCTGGTGGTGTGTCCGATCAATCCATTCGAATGGCCAGTCAAAGCATCCGTGGGGAAATTCGCGCTGCATGCGGTTGCCGGTGCGTACAAGGAAAGCCATTACCGCTCGGTGTACTTCCATAATTCAGGAGCCGAGGCGGATCGCGCATTGGAGCATTATTTGACAGCCATTGCCAACGCGGTGGATGCGTTCCGCAAGCAGCGAAAAGTGTTTGTGATCATGGTCGGAACCGAGCGTCTGGATGTGCGCCCGGCGCGGCGTATCGCGGAAAAGCTCGGTGGAGTGCCGGTATTTTCCTCCGACGATTACAACATGTACGAATTGGTAAGCATTCTGCGGGCCTGTCACATGATGGTTTCGTCGCGCTATCACGGGATCGTTACCTCGATGCCCGCTCTGGTGCCTTCCGCCGGGATCACCATGGATGAGCGAATCCGCAATCTAATGCGCGAGCGCGGCCATCCCGATCTGGTGATGAATGTGGACGATCCTGACCTGGAGCCCAAGGTCCTCGCGGCATTGGATAAGCTGAGCCGGGAGGGCGAGATGATCGCCGATGGCATTGGGCGTACTGTCGTGCGGAATTTGAAAGTGATGGCGCGTATGGGGGTGTACTTCGAGGAAGAAGTGCAGCGGCGTTATCCGGATTTCCCCACTCGCAAGGGCGAGTGGAGTTGGGAAGACTACTTGCCGCCGATGAGTGAGGGGTTGCGTCAGTTGGCGGGAGCGTACAGCTGAAGTGAAGTAAGGAAAGCCTATGAATTTTGTAGAAGACATTTTTACCCAACTGGAGAAAGCCGGCGACACTGTGTTGCTCCAGCGCGAGGGGGGACGCGGAACCGCTTACACCAGCGGCCGCGAGTTGCTGCACCTGGTCGGTCGGGCGCGTGCCTTTTTGGCTACCAAAGGTCTGAAGAGGGGCGATCGCTGCGCTTTGATCGGGCACAACAGCATCCGCTGGGTAGCGATGGATTTAGCCATTATGGCGGAAGGCTTGATCGCAGTGCCCATGTACGCACGCCAAGCGCCGGCGGAATTGGTTGTGATATTGAAAGACTGTTCGCCCTCCCTCATCATGTGCGGGGACGCGGCTCTGCGCGACAGCATCACGAAAGAATGGCCGGAGGCGCCTCCGCAAGTCCTGTTCGACGCCGCGTTTCCCAAAGAGAAGGCCGGCTCGCCCAAGCCGGCGTTGGCTGATTCCGACCCGGTAACCATCATTTACACCTCGGGCACGTCCGGCGAAGCCAAGGGCGTTGTGCTTACGGCGGGGAATATCGGGCACATGCTGAGTTGCACCTCCGGACGACTCAGCCTGTTGATGAAGGATCAGAAAAAGCAGGACAAAGTGTTTCATTATTTGCCGTTTTGTTTTGCGGCCTCTTGGATTTTCCTGCTGACGTGCCTGCTGCGCCGCAGCCTGCTGGTGCTGAACACCGATCTCAACCGGCTGGCGAACGAAATGCGCCACGCCGCTCCGGATTACTTTCTCAATGTCCCGACATTGCTGGAGCGCACCCGGAAGGCTGTGGACGAACAACTTTGGAAGACTGGCGGGATTGTGCAGTTGCTCTACCGGGGTGCGAAAGGCGCATGGCTGCGCCAGCAAGAGGGCCAGTCCCGGCCCGGGGACGGGCTCCGTCTGACTCTGGCTCGGATACTAATCTTTCCCGCCATCCGCAAGAAAATGATTGGCGCAAACTTGAAAGCTTTGATTTGCGGTTCGGCGCCGCTCAATGTGGAGACGCAGCTTTATTTTTCGATGCTCGGAATTCCTGTCATGCAGGGTTACGGACTTACGGAGACCACGGGCATCTGCACCTTAGACGATCCGCGGCAGGTTAAGCCGGGCCGTGTGGGGCTGGCGATCAGCGGCGTCGAGATGAAGGCCGGAGAGAACGCCGAGATCATGGTGCGTGGGCCGAATATTTTTGCCGGATATTGGAACCGGCCGGAGGAAACTGCCAAGGCGATGCGTCAAGGCTGGTTCCACACCGGCGATCAGGGCGAGGTCGATACCGACGGAAATTGGCGCATCGTGGGGCGAATCAAGAATCTGATTATTCTGGCCTCGGGTCACAACATCGCGCCGGAACCGATTGAAGATAAAATTTTGGACAGAGTATCGCGTGCGCACCAGGTGATCTTGGTGGGCAATAGCCGCGGCTATCTTTCTGCGATCGTTACTGGCGACGTGCGGCGCGACCGGGTGCAGCGGGCTCTGGATGAAGTCAACGCGGGGGAGCCGCACTATAAGCAGATTCGCGCGTTCTACGTCGAACCCGAGCCGTTCTCCATCGACAATGGCCTGCTGACTGCGAACGGCAAGCTTAAGCGTGACGCGATCACGCAGCGCTTCAAGAACGAAATTGAAGACATGTATCGGGTGCAGCAAGCGGTCTAAGGCTCGTGTAGCGCCGCCTTCTCGGCGGCGCGGAGAAGCTCATCAGGCTGGCCAGAGACTCGGGTTTGATCCTGGCAACCCGGTGATCACACGTTGTCAGCAATCGGTCGCCGGCGGGGCGCCGGCGCTATGAGGATGGATGAGGGAATACAAAGGCAGTTGCCTCTCCTGGGAATCGAAAGACGGCGTTATCGAGTTGGCATTGCATCGCGAACCGTGCAATGAAATCGGCTCGGCGACGCTGGAGGAACTCGAGAGGTTCACCGCTGCTCTGAACGACCTTGCCAACGATGCGCACGCTCTGATCGTATATAGCCGTCTCAGTCCCGGTTTCTGCGCGGGAGCGGATTTGCGTGAGCTATACAAGGGCGCTCAGCAGATGGAAAGAAGCGAGGCGGTCAAAGGCGTCCGGCATTTTCTGGAGCGCATACATCGCGTGCTGAATGCGATTGACGCCGCACCGCTGACCACGATCGCGGCGGTACATGGCGTAACCTTTGGCGGGGGACTCGAATTGGCGCTGGTCTGCGACCTTATCGTCGCTGACAAGATGGCTCGCTTCTGCTTTCCGGAATTGCGGCTGGGCCTGATTCCGGGGTTCGGCGGGATTCCGCGGCTGAAGCGGGATTTAGGGAATGCGGTGGTTCGCGACTTACTGCTTACCGGGCGCAGCTTCAATGCGGTTAAAGCGCAGCAAGTGGGGCTGGTGAGCCAGGTGGTCGCCGAGGGCGAGGCGTTGCGAGCGGCGCGCGCAACCGCGGTTCAGTTGGGAAAGTTCGACAGGCGCACCGCCATCGCGGCCAAGCAGTTCATTAAGCCGATTCCCTATGAAGAGTTGCGGCTGGAGATCGATCTCTTTTGCGAGCTGTTCGCGCAACCGGCGGTGGAGGCCGGCTTAAGGAAGTTTGTGGAGAGCACGGACGCGCTGCCGTACTTGCCGTGATTCATTACCGGAAAAGGTTCTTATGACAACGTCAGGTGTTGACCAAACGCTCGATCAGGTCCTGAATCTTGCTGCCACGCACTTCAAGGTTCCCCGCGAGAAACTCGCGCCGGATGACGACTTTTTCAAGACCTTGAAGATCGACAGTCTGCAGGCGCTCGACCTGCTGACGCGTCTGGAACAGCATTTCCGTGTCGAACTTCCGGATTATGAACTGCAAGGAGTGACCGACTTCAGAACTTTGGCTGGACGGATTCAGTCACGTTTGTGAGCCGGCTCATGATGGATAGGACAAAGATATTGGGACACCAGTTAGTAGTTTTGAGTTCTTGGTTCTCAGCGCATTCTGCCTGCGTGGTGAAATAGACCTTTCATGCTGGATCTCGATCAATACTCCTGTCTGGGCGCGGCGCTGCGAGATGCGCTCGAGCGCTGGCCGAGTGAGCTTTGCCTGATCGAGGCCGACCGCGATAAGGAAAAGACGCGGCTCACCTACTCCGACTTCAAGGAAATTTCGCTGCCGCTGGCGAGCGCGCTCCAGGATGCCGATTTTAAGCCGGCCGAGCGCGCCGCCATCATCATGACCAACCAGTCGAAGTGGTTGATCTCCGCCTATGCGGTGCTCTATAGCGGCGGCGTTCTGGTGCCCCTCGACTATAAGCTCAGCGCCCCGGAACATCTGCAGTTGCTGGCTCACAGCCGGGCGAAAGTGCTGATCGTTGAATACTATCTTTGGCGCGCCATCATGCAGGCTCCCGAGTTCAAGAAGCACAAACTGCGAACCGTGCTCGTGACCGAGGCCCCGCCAGGCGCGGACTTAGCCGGCGCATTGCGCTGGGAGGATTTCCGCCGGAAGGGCGACCCCGTCTTCGTCGAACGCAAGCGCGAGGATGTGGCTTGTATCGTTTATTCGTCCGGCACCGGAGGCCGTCCCAAGGGATGCGTGCTCACCCACGAGAATTATCTTGAGCAGTGCAAATCCTTGACGTCGCTTTACCCTTTCTGGCCGGGAGTGCGCTACCTGAGCGTTCTCCCCACGAATCATGCCATTGATTTTATGGTCGGGTTCGTTGGCCCCTTTGTGTGTGGCGCTTGTGTAGTTCATCTGCGCACGCTGCGGCCGGAGTTCGTGCGCGACGCTTTTGTGCGCTACAAGATCACTTTCATGAGCCTGGTCCCCATGGTGCTCAAGAATCTGGAGCGGGGACTCAAGGCAAAGTTCGCCGAACTTTCGTCCAGCAAACGCTTTGTGCTGAACCGCCTGGTGGGCGTAAACAGGCGTTTGACTCGCAAGCAGCCCAATGTACCGTTAAGCCGCCGGTTGCTATCGCAGGTGCATCAGTCCTTCGGCGGTGAACTGTTGGCGCTGTTCACCGGCGGCGCGTTCATGGAACCTTCGACGTTGCAGTTTTTCTACGATCTCGGCATTCCTGTGGCAAACGCTTATGGACTCACCGAGGCTTGCACTGCGCTGACGGTGAACGATTTGAAACCGTTTCGCCCGGACACCGTGGGCAAGCCGCTACGGGGAGTCGAGCTGCGCATTCTGAATCCCGATGCGGATGGTATTGGCGAAGTGGCCGTGCGCAGTAAGACGGTGATGTCGCATTATTTGGACGATCCCGAACTCACGGCGGAAACCATTGTGGATGGCTGGCTGCTCACCGGCGATCTAGGCCGCTTTGAGGGTGATGGTCACCTGCAACTCTTTGGCCGCAAGAAGAACATGATTGTGACCGAAGGCGGCAAGAATATTTATCCTGAGGACATCGAGAACGTTTTCGACGGTCTGGCGGTGAAAGAGTATTGCGTCTTTGCCGCTAACTACGTGTGGCCGGCGAAGAGCCTGGGGCAGGAGATGCTGGTGCTGATTCTGCGGCTCGATCAGGAACAAGTGTTCACCGACTCTCTGAGAGAAGAACTTGTGAGCCGCAACCGCAAGCTGGCGGACTTCAAACGCATCGGCGGCTATGTAATCTGTGATCGGGATTTCCCCCGGACGGCGTCGATGAAAATCAAGCGCGCCGATCTTGCCGGCCAGCTGGGCAAAATTCTTGGCCGCAGCGACGTGGTTGCGCTGTGAGCGATAAGTTTCTTGCAGTGGTGAATCCGGCGGCGGGCGGAGGGCGTTGCCGCAAGCTGGTGGGGCCGGCGCTGGAAACGTTGCGGGCGGGCGGGATCGGAGTAGACGTCGTCGAAACCACCGCTCCGGGGCAGGGAATCGAATTGACCCGTGACGCCTACGCGCGTGGCTATCGGCGGTTCATTGCAGTCGGGGGCGACGGCACTTCCTACGAAATCGTGAATGGACTCTTCCCGGAGGCGGCAGGTGGCCACCCCCCGACGCTGGCGTTTCTGCCTCTGGGCACGGGCAACTCCTTTCTGCGTGAATTCAGTGATCGCGGCGTGGAACACGCTCTGGAAGCCCTGCTAGCAGGCCGCTCGCAGCCTTGCGATGTGCTGCGGCTTCGCCACCAGGGCGGCGTCATCTACTACATCAACCTGCTGAGTGTGGGCTTTACCGCGGATGTGGCCACCCTGCGGGCGCGCCGTTTTAGCGGCTGGGGAGAGTTGGGCTATCAGTCGTCCATTTTCATTTCTCTGGCGCGCTTTCGGCGGCGGCCGTTTCCGCTTTCCGTAGATGACGATCAACAGGTCGATCGGCGAAGCTGTCTGTTCCTCACTTTTAACAACAGCAAATTCACCGGCGGCACCATGATGATTGCGCCCAAGGCCGCAGTAAACGATGGGCTCATCGAATATGTCCGTTGGGGGACGATCGGGCGGATAGGACTGATTCGCAATCTTCCCACGCTCTATGACGGCACGCACATCAACCATCCCCTGGCGGAGCGGCGGGCGGCAAAGCGAATTGAGTTCCATCTGGATCAGCCGGTGGATGTGATGGTGGATGGCGAAGTGCTTACTTTGCACTGCCAGGTGCTCGATGTTATGCCTTCGGCGCTGAACGTCGTGGTATAAGACTTTTCATGTCAGACCAGCGGAAACGGCGCCGGGTGGAGAAGCAGCGCGAAGCGTCCAAGCCCGGGATCATGCGCAATGTGATTGTAGCGGTGTTGGTAGCGGGCGCATTTGCCGGCGCATTCTATTTGGGCAAGCGCAAGCGCGCGAGCCGGCTGGATGCCTTCGCGCAGTGCCTGGCAGGTAAGCAAGTCCAGATGTACGGGCTGTATTGGTGCACGCATTGCGCGGAGCAAAAGGAGATGTTCGGTTCCTCCTTTAAGCACATCCCTTACATCGAATGCGGGATCAAAGGCTCGCGCGCCGAAGAGGCGTCCTGCGCGCAGGCCGGCGTGAAGCAATTTCCTACTTGGCAGTTCGCCAACGGTGAGCGGCATACCGGCGTTCTTCCCCTGCAGGCGTTGAGCGAGAAATCCGGATGCAGCCTGCCATGAAGGGCGGACGAATTCTCGGCGCTATAACGCTGCTAGCGGTCGCCGGGATCGTTTTGTCGTCAGTCTCTCTCTACCACCACTATGGCACCGACGAAACTTCCTTCTGCGACTTCGGAGGCAACTTCAACTGCGACATGGTGAACCGCAGCGTTTACTCGACTGTCGCGGGAATTCCGGTGGCACTGATTGGTGTGCTGGGATACGCGGGCATTTTAGGACTAGCGACCCTGTACCGCTCGCAGGCGCGAACGCCGCTGTTTTTGCTGATGGCTTCAGTCTCGGGGCTGGGATTTGCTCTGTATCTCACTTACATTGAGGCTTTCGTGCTGGCCGTATGGTGTATTTTGTGTTTGTCCTCGCTGGGAATGATAACGGGGATTGCGTTGCTGGCAGGAGTGTTGGCGAAGAAGGGCGAAGGGTGAGAAAAAGTTTCGCCTCAGCATTCGGGCTCCGCTGGAGACTCGATTTCCGGCCACTCGGCGCCGCATGATTGGCATTTCCATCCTTTTTGGTGCAGGGGAATCGGCGCGCTCAAGTAGGCGGTGGCGTATGCCAGAGGTTTATTCAGCTCCTCAAAAGTGATGTCCATGGACTGGCATTTCGGGCAGCGAGGTTGCTCGTAATCTCCGACGCCGGCCACCTCAAAGTTCTCGGGAATTGGCTGTTGCAGGAGCTCGTTAGCTGGCTCCACGTCGTCGCGGTTCACCTGCAACTTGACGCCTCCAACTCCATTCGACCAAAACCAGTCCATTCGGACGATATTGTCGTCCACCAGGAAACTCTCGAGTCCAGCTGAGTCGAGCATTCCCTTTGCCAGCAAGGCTTCCGGTAGGTCTCGGAACCGGCGAATGGTTACCAACTCGCGCAGCTCCAGCTCGTCGGTGCCGGGCGGGGTAATTGAAATTGGTATGTCGAGCTGCCTGCGAGCGATCTCTGCGCGCAAGATGACAGTATTAAAGAGCAGTATGCGTCTCACTCGCTACTGACGCGGCTGAGTGGGGCTGCGACCGCGGGCGCTGGCTTCGGTGCTTTCTTAAGCCGGTCGGAAGCTTTCTTTTGCGCCTCCACCATCTGCTCCGTGGTCAGCAACTCGGCAAGTTTTCTCTTGGCGAGGCCGATCTCGTCCTTTAACTCATGGCTGGTTCGTTCCGAGATCAGATACCACATGTAGGCGGACACCGTATCTTTCGCGACGTTTTTCCCGTGCCAATACATTTGCGCCAGCGCAACCTGCGCCGTGGGTATGCCTTTGTCCGCCGCCTCCTGGCACCACGCCAGCAGTGACGCCTGGCTGCTTCCGTTGATCTGCGCGTTCGGAGGAACACCGAATGCAAGCGGACGACTCGGCTGGTAGGCCGCGGGCTGAGTCAGTGTAAGGAACAGCAGTTCCAGGCGGCTGGAGACGCCCAACTTGTCAAAGACACGGAACAAATAGTTTTTAATCGTATGCTGGCTCAGTCCCAGACGATCGGCGATTTCACGATTGGTGAGCCCTTCTGCCAGGCAACGCACTACATCCATCTCACGCTTGGAGAGCAGGCTCAAGCCGTCGGCGCTCACCGCGCGCACACTGGGGGACGCTGCCAACGCCTCAACCGCGAAGGCCAGTTGCTCGCTGTTTCCCCAGATTTGGCCGGCATGTACCTGACGAACGCACTTGCAGAGCGTTTCCAGGGAGTCGTTCCGGCTGAACACACCTCTGGCACCCGCACGGAAAGACTCCACCACTACCTCACGCTTCGATGAATCCAACAGGATCACCGCCCGGATTTCGGGACGGGAGTTGCGCAGCTCCCGCAAAACTTCCAAGCCGCGCAGAGGTTCCTCGTCGAGATTGCAACTGATCACCGCAACCTCTATGTTGTGGGCGGCCGCGGCCGCGATCAAATCGCGCGAGTGGGAAGGAGAACCCACGACTCGCAGGCCGCGATCGCGCCGCAGCGCGTCGGCCAGCAATTGCGTATGGATTTGGGTATTGTCGGAGACCAGGACACGAATCGTCTCCTGCGCCGAATGCTGCTCAAAAGCCATGGCTCCTCCCAGAGCGGTGTGAATCGCCGGCTTGTGTAGCTTCCAGTCGAACCACTCCGCAAGACCAATATCGCAATGAGCATCGAGCGCCCAAGTCTTGCGGTCGAGAGTCTCCGATAAACCCAGGGGAGGGAGGCGGACTCTCTATTTAGGGGAGGAGAGAATTAAGTTTCACCAACAAACGTGGTGCAGCACATCGCAACCAGTACCAATGACTCTACTGCATTCTACTGGAACTGACCTGAGATTAGCAATATGGTTGCAACGCCTTGCATACCGGATGGTGAGGGCCGGTGCACCGTGCCATTTTGAGACAGGAGAGGCATCGATCATCCCGCGAGGACCTGATCTCTCGCCGACCTAGAGAAGTCACAGACGCACGGCAACTTCCATATTTGTCAATGTCATAGACGATCATTCGGCCTCTCGATCAGGCACGCTATTGCCCGCTTCTTCGCAGGCTTGAGACATCGCCACGAGGATGGATAGAGAACAACGTCTCTAGCCCATTCAGGCCCACTGAGTACTCTATATTCTCTGCTGCACCCGGAGACGTGCTTCGCAGAGACCCTTTACCTCTTGCAGCCCTTTGCATGTGACGGTAGGCTGCAAATTGTCTACGGGCTCCTGTTGTTGATGTTCCCTCCCCTTGCCCGGCGAAATCAGAAATCCATGCGTCTCCAGCAGGGCCAAGCCACGAATGTGACCCAGAGGGCGAAGCTGTGAGCACAGGCCAGCGATCCTGGGAGGTTCCGTCCGTGGCCGCAATTGCGTCAGTTGACGAAGTGCGCTGGTACGCGGTGCACACGCGCGCACGCCACGAGAAAAGAGTTGCGGACCGTTTGCAGGAGCAGGGCATGGCTACCTTTCTCCCGCTGGTGAAGGAAACCCATCGCTGGAGTGACCGGAAAAAGAGTAGTCGAGATGCCGCTGTTCAGTTGCTACGTTTTCGTGCGCATGGCGCGCGGGCGGGAAGCAACGGTTGCGGGTCTGCAGTACCGACGGCGTGTTGCAGATCGTCGGCCCGCGCGGAGCGGAGATACCGATTCCCGACGAACAGATCGAAGCGGTGCGGCTGCTGCTCGCCGAACAGCTTCCGTGTTCGGTGCATCCCTTCCTCAAGATCGGACAACGGGTGCGGATTTGCGGCGGGGCCATGGATGGCGTCGAAGGCGTTCTGCTGGCCCGCAATGGGGATCGCACGTTGGTGGTGTCGGTGGACGTGATTCAAAGGTCTTTAGCGGTGCGCATCGAGGGGTATCACGTCGAGGCGCTTTAGGGTTTTTGTATCGGGGCATGGCTCCAGCCGTGCCGTCGTCTCTTTCCTGTTTCCCTTTTCATGAAGGATTTTTCAAAACGCAGTCCCGGCAACGGCGGCGAAGTAGCGCGCATGCTGGTGGTCAGCCGCGAACCCTCGGCTTTGGGATCGTTGCGCGCGCTGGGCGAAGCCAATGCCTGGGAGATGGAAATCATCAGCAGCGGCTGCGAGGCCCTGGAGCGGGTGCAATCGGGCGGGCGTCCGAATTTGGTGGTGCTTGATCTGGCGCGCGGCGACGCCGATGGTTTGTACACGCTGCGCTGGTTGCGCCGGGTGCGGCCCGATGTTCCGGTGGTGTTGCTATCGCACGCCGAGGATGCGCGGCAGGAAGTGGAAGCCATCCGTTTGGGCGCCCAGGACTACCTAATCCGGCCGATCACGGAACAGCAACTG
Organism: uncultured Acidobacteriaceae bacterium; assembly: GCA_963735545.1. Lineage (GTDB taxonomy): Bacteria > Acidobacteriota > Terriglobia > Terriglobales > Acidobacteriaceae > PALSA-270. The sequence goes on along the minus strand of CAVTLU010000020.1, from coordinate 251,736 downwards.
GAAGTTGCCATCCGGCGGCACCTGGGCCCGGCCCATGAGAGCGTGGAGCACGAGCCCAGCCTGGAGAAGGCGGAGCAGGTTGGGGAAGATATGTTCTTCGTGGCCAGCAGTCCGGTCATGCGGAAGTTGCGGGCTCAGGCTCAACTGCTGGCGCAGATCGACGTGCCCCTGCTCATCGTGGGCGAGAGCGGCAGCGGCAAGGAAGCCACCGCCCGCTTAATTCATCAGCTTTCGGTGCGCGCCGAATTTTGCTTCCGCAAGGTGAATTGCGCGGCCCTGCCCGGCGACTTGCTGGAGCGCGAACTGTTTGGCTATGAACCGGGAGCGTTTCCCGAAGCCACCCGCACCCGCGCGGGAAAATTCGAGCTGTCGCAAAAGGGAACGATTCTACTCGACGACATCAAGGAGATGCCGCCGAACTTGCAGGCCAAACTGCTGCAGGTTCTGCAGGAGAAGCAATTCTCCCGGCTGGGCGGCGAGACTCGCGTGGACGCCGATGTGCGCATCATCGCCGCCACCAACGGCAACCTGGAGCGCGCCCTGGCGGAAAAGCGGCTGCGCGAAGACCTCTACTACAACCTGAGCGCGTTTACCGTGCACGTGCCGCCGCTGCGGCAGAGGCGGCAGGAAATTTCGCTGCTGTTGGGGCATTTCATGAACCGGCTGGCGCGGCGTTACGGGCTGCCCACGCGCACGTTTTCTCCTAGCGTGCTCGATGCCTGCCGGGCGCTACGACTGGCCGGGCAATCTGCCGCGAGCTGGAGAATTTCGTCAAGCGGTATCTGGTGATGGGCGACGAAGAGTTTGCACCAGGGGACATCGAACAGGACTTTGATCCATTGTCCGATCGTGCGCCCCTGGGGCTCGATTCCGCGTCGCGAATCGCGGGTGAAGCGGTAGAATTAGAGGAACCAACCTCGGGGCTGCGGTCGCTGGTACAAAGCGTAAAAGGCGAAACCGAACGCAATGCCATCGCGGTGGCGCTCGAGCAGACGCACTGGAACCGCAAAGCCGCGGCGCGGCTGCTCAAAGTGAGTTATCGCACGCTTCTGTACAAGATTCAGCAGTATCACATGAGCCCTCCCCCCACTTATCTTCCCTCCCTGATGGGGCAGGGAAGCGAAGGGAATGGCGATGATGAGCATTAAACTCAAGAGCATAAAAGAGAGTATGGGATTGGAGAGTCTGGGATTGAGGAGTCTGGGATTGAGGCAGCCGGCGCTGACGCTCGCCTGCCTTCTGATCGCAAGCGGCCTGTGGGCGCAGGGCACGGTCACGGTCACTACGGCCGCGCCACCGCACACGGCTTCACCGCAGAGCGCTCCCCAAGGGCCCGCCAAGCCCGCAGGGGAAGCCAAGCCGGCGGATAAGCCTCCCGCTTCCGATTCCCGGCTGCACGATGACTACGTGATTGGTCCGGAAGACGTGCTGGCGATCAATGTTTGGAAGGAGCCGGAAATCTCCCGTTCGGTGCCGGTGCGCTCCGATGGCGCCATCTCGCTGCCCCTGGTCGGCGAAGTGCAGGCGGGCGGCCTGACCCCGCTGCAACTGGAGAAGGACATCACCAAGAAGTTGCAGGCTTACATCTCCGAGCCGGAAGTCGCAGTGATGGTGCAGGAGATGAAGAGCAAGCGTTTCAACGTGCTGGGCCAGGTGGTGCGTCCGGGATCTTATCTGCTGACCGGTTCGACCACGGTGCTGGATGCCATCGCGCTCGCGGGCGGCTTCCGTGACTTCGCCAAGCAGAAAGCGATTTACGTCCTGCGGCGCAACTCCGATGGCACCGATGAACGGCTGCCCTTCAATTACAAAGACGTGGTCAAGGGAAAGAACGTCGATCAGAACATCAAGCTGCAGCCCCGCGACAGTGTGGTGGTCCCATGAGGTTTTCCATCCGCTACAACTTGGCTGCTGTTCTGGCGCTCGCCACCGCGCTGTGGGCGCAGAGCGCAGCGGCGCAATCGGACGCTTCCGCGCCATCGCCGCAAAGCCAGAGTTCGGGCCAGGACGCCAGCCAGACTCCCGCCGACGCTTCTGAAGCCGGAGCCAGCGGCGAATCCCGGGTTCCGGTGCCCCTGGCCCTGAACGTGGACATCAGCACGCTGCAGTATTCGCCGGAAGAAGCGCATCATAACTTTGTCTCCGGCGGGGTCGAATTGCGCAGCGCTTACGACGATAACCTGTTGTCGACCGGCACCAACCATGAGGGCGGCGTCACCTACAGCGTGATGCCTCAGTTCAGCCTGAACACCTCGCGGCCGCGGCTGGCCACCAGTTTGAATTACTCCGGCGGCTATTCGGTCAACCAGCGTTTCAGCACTTATAACCAGGCCTCGCAGACTGCGGGCGCCGATGTGCGCTACCGACTGACTCCGCACGTCAATCTCAGAGTCAGCGACAATTTTATCTATACTTCCAGCTTTCTCGATCAGCAGCAGGGCGCTCTGATTGGAGCGGGCATCATCCAGCAGCCGAACCAGAACATCATCACGCCTTTGTCCAGGCACACCGACAATCTGGGGACGGCGGATGTTACCTATCAATACAGCGCGGGCGATATGGTGGGCGCCAGCGGAACGTCATTTTATTCCCGCTACCGCGATGTGCCGGCCAACTCGGTGCAGCTGCTCGATACCCGCAGCGACGAAGCGGACGGCTTCTATACGCATCGCATTACCGCCCGCGACTGGAGCGGCGTGGCCTACAAGTTCCAGCACCTGACCTTTGATCCTGCGACCCAGGACGTCGTCACCAGCAGCTACCTGGCTTTCCACACGCATTACCTGCAGCCGGGGCGGATGTCGGTGGCGGTCTTTGGCGGCGCGGAATACTCCGACTTGACCACGCAAATCGTGACCACGGTGGTCACGTTGCCGACGGTGACAGTAACTTCAGTTCCGGTCGAGCGCAAGACGTGGTCCTGGACCGCGGGCGCGGCCTACCTCTGGCAAGGCGAGCGCACCGGCGTTTCCGCCAATGTGCTGCGCAAGGTGAGTGACGGCGGCGGGCTTTTAAGCGGCGTCGAAGTGGCCAGCGGAGGCGTGGGCCTGCGCCGGCAACTGACTCGCACGACGGAAGTGAGCCTGTCCGCAAGCTATGGCGACAGCCGGGCTCTGGCGGCCAACGCCGGCGCAATCGGCGAGGTGAAGTCGGGCTCGGGCAGCGTGGAATTGCGGCAGCAGCTGGGGCGCAGCGTTTCCGCCGGACTGGGTTATGGCCGCGACTATCAGCAACAGTCGGGAAACGTGGCCCCGGTGGTGAACCTGAACACCAATCACAACCGCGGGTGGATCACGCTGCGGTACCAGTTCAGCAGGGCCTTGGGAAGGTAATTGGGCAGATAATCATGACAGAAGAGTTAGACGAGCCACGGTCGCAGCAGGATGAGTGGAAAAAGTATGTCTCGCTGGCCAGCCGCCGGCGCTGGTATCTGCTGCTGCCGTTTTTTGCCGGCTGGCTAGTGGTTTGGGGCGCGAGCTGGTTTATACCCTCGGTCTACCGCTCCGGCACCCTGATCCTGGTGGAACAGCCGACCGTCTCCGACGTAGTGGCGTCAAACGCCACCAGCGACCTGCAGGACCGCCTGGATAGCATTCAGCAGCAGATCCTCAGCCGCACCCGCCTGCTGCGCATCATCGACCACCTGAACCTCTACTCCAAGCTGCGTAACCGCGTCACACCCGACGATATGGTCGACAAGATGCGGAAAGACATCCAGATTGAGCTGGTGCGCTCGCCGGGCAAGCAGGATTTGACGGCTTTCAACATCTATTTCAAAGCCGACAACCCTTACACCGCGCAGCAGGTCACCAACGAGTTGACCAATATCCTGATCAGCGAAAACCTCGAGGTAGGCCAGGAGCACGCCAAAAACACCAACGACTTCCTGGACAGCCAGTTGGAAGAAGCGCGCGCCAGTCTGGCCGCGCAAGAAGCCAAGGTGCGGGAGTTCAAAGACCGCCACCTGGGAGAATTGCCGGGGCAGTTAGGCAGCAATCTGCAGATCCTGACCGGACTGCAAAACCAGTTGCAGGCGGAGCAGGACGCCCTCGGGCGCGCCAAGCAGCAGAACGCCTATTTCGAATCCCTGCTCACGCAGTACAAGAGCACGGCTACCACCGGGAAGCCGGGAGATCCGCCGGTGGGTCTGGCCGGACTGAACCAGGAGCTCGACCGGCTGAAGGCGCAGTTGGCCGATCTGAGTTCGCGCTACACCGACCAGCATCCCGACGTGCGCAAGGTGAAAGAGCAGATTGCCCACACCGAGAAGGCGAAGCAGCAACTCATCGCGGATATGAAGGCGAAAGGCACCGACAACACGGCTCCAGCCGCCATCGACTACACCGGCAAAGAGGCTGGCCCGATCATGGAAGTGGAGAGCCAGTTGAAGGGAAATCAGATCGAGATTTCCAATCGTCAGCACGCCATCTCCGACCTCGAAGCCAAGATCGACGACTATCAGTCCCGCCTGAACCGGTCGCCGGTGCGGGAGCAGGAGCTGGCCGACATTACCCGCGACTATGATCAGTCGCGCGCCAACTACGATTCGCTGCTGGCCAAGCGCAACCAGTCGCAATTGACCACCAACCTGGAAAAGCGCCAAGAAGGCGAGCACTTCCGCATGATCGATCCCCCCAGCTTGCCTACCCGGCCATTTTCTCCCAACCGCTTCCTGCTGAGTTTGGGCGGACTGTTCGGAGGGCTGGCGTTGGGCGTGGCGGCGGCTTTGGCCGCGGATCAGATGGATGACCGCGTCTACGACGAAGAGGATTTCAAGAAGCTGATACCGGTGGGCATCATTGTGGAAATCCCTCCGCTGCCGACCATGGCGGAGCAGGCCGAGCAACAACAACGCTTATGGCTGGAGTGGGCGGCCGTCGGTATCATTTGTATGGTGACGCTGGCGGGAACCGCGTTCAGTTACCTGCGCGGCTGAGATTGTAAGACTGCATATGTACAAAAGCTTTTTCCACCTCAAGCGGAACCCGTTCGAGATCACGCCCGACCCCTCGTTCCTGTTTCCCACCCGCAGGCACAACGAGGCGCTGGCGGCGCTGTACTACGGCGTCCGCCGCCACAAGGGTTTCGTGGTCATGACCGGAGAAGTGGGCACGGGCAAGACCCTGCTGGTGCGCTGTCTGCTCGAACTGCTGAACCGGCGGAATGTGGCCTTTGCGTACGTGTTCAACAGCCTGCTGTCGCCGCTGGAATTTCTGCAATATGTGGTCGGCGATCTGGGGCTGCCGGCTTCGGGCAAAAACAAGAGCGAACTGCTGCTGGAGTTGAGCAACCACCTGATTTCCCGTCACCAGAAAAAACTTACCACCGTGCTGGTGGTCGACGAAGCCCATCACCTGCCCATCGAGGTGCTGGAAGAAATCCGCCTGCTGACCAACCTCGAAACCGCGCAGGAAAAACTGCTGCAGATTTTGCTGGTAGGGCAGCCGGAGTTGGACGAAAAGCTCGACTCCATGGAGTTGCGGCAGCTGAAGCAGAGAATCGCGCTGCGCTCGCTGCTCGAGCCCCTGAATCTGGAAGAGACCCGAGGCTATATTCAGCGCCGCCTGCAACTGGCCGGCGCCAACTCTTATTCGAGCATTCTGTTTCCGGCCGAGACCATCGCCAAGGTGTACCGCCACTCCCGCGGCATTCCGCGCCTGATCAACACCGTATGCGAGAATGCGCTGATCACCGCCTTTGCCCGCCAGGTGCAGATCGTGACTCCGGACGTGATTGAAGAAGTGGCCGCCGATTTCCGGCTGAACGTGGTGCGCTCCGCGGTGGTGGCCGCCAAGCCCGAGCGCGAAACGCGTCCGCGAGCCCCCCAGGCGGCTGCCCACGAAGGCAGCGAAGAAGTGTGGCAGGCAGTCAAGACCCTACTGCAACTGCATGATACTTTGCAGGGTATGCGCAGCGTCGAGGAGGAGTCGCCGCTTGCCGCCGGCTCCGGGAGCCAGTAACTATGAGCCGTATCTTTGAAGCATTGCAACGGTCGGAGTCGGAGCGGGCGAGTTTTAGCTTTCCCGAGCCGCCTTCCTTGGCCACGGAACTGCTGCAGGACCGGGAGCAGGAAAAGGAAAGCGTCCAGCTGGGAGAGTTTCCCGCGGTCAAGACGATCGTGGCGCCCGACAGCCGCATGGTCTCGGTGACCGACAAGGACAGCCTGGGCGGAGAAAAGTTCCGCTTCCTGGGGGTTCGGCTGCGGCAGATGCAGCAGGAGCGCCAACTCCGCAAGCTGCTGATTACCAGCACCCTGCCGGGGGAAGGCAAGAGCCTGGTCTCGGCCAACCTGGTGGCGACGCTGGCGCGGCGCAAGCAGCAGAAAGTCCTGCTGCTCGAAGGCGATCTGCGGCGGCCGGTGCAGGCGCAGCTGTTTGGCGGCGGACGGCCGGCGGGGCTGAGCGAGTGGCTGCAGTCGGGACAGCGTGTGGTCAGCAACATCTACTTTCTGGAAGGCCCGGGATTCTGGCTGATGCCGGCCGGCACCCCTCCCGAAAACCCGCTGGAGTTGATGCAGTCGGCAAAACTTGCCGAACTACTGGAACAATTGACCGCCTGGTTTGACTGGGTGGTGATAGACTCGCCTCCGCTGCTGCCTTTGGCCGATACCAGCGTCTGGGCGCGGCTGGCGGACGGAGTCCTGCTGGTGGTGCGCGAAGGCAGAACCGAAAAACAACAGCTGCAGCGCGGCTTGGCCTTGGTGGAACATGCCAACCTGCTGGGCGTGGTGGTCAACAGTTGCAGCAACTCCGACCACCGGAACTACTACAGCCGTTATCGGCAGACCCCCGAGGAAGCCCAACGGGCGGCGGAAGGCGCCAGGAGCGCGGCCAACGCCGAAGCGGGAAATGAACCGGCAGAGGTAGAGAGCCCAACCGGGCCGGCATAAAGCAGGAAAATCAGGATTAATTTACGAAAGAATAGGCTGGCCTGAAGTAAAATCTAAGTGTAAGCTGTAGCGCAGTAACAGTCCCTCCCCCCGTAATACCGTCGACGAATAGCCATGCGTTCCAAACCACCACATCCATGCGGGTGCGGCGACGCGCCGTCTCTTTCCCGCGAGCCCGTCCGTGGGCCGGGAACAGACGAAGGAGAGGGAGTGTGAGTGTGAAGATTTCTGAACTGGGCAAGAACCTTAGAAAGCGTGTTTCCGGCCACCGAACTTGGGCGGATTCCGGCCAGCTCCGGCATTCTGGCGGAGGAGTACTTTCACCGCATGATTTGTCTGGAACGGAAACGGGCGGAGCGCTCGGGAAAGCCCTTTCTCCTGATGCTGCTCGATACCGGCAAGTTCCTGCCCAACGAGAAAAATGGCAAGGTGCTGGAGAACATTCTCTCCGCTCTGGCCCTGTCCACCCGCGACACCGATGTGACCGGCTGGTACAAGCATCATGCGGTAGTGGGCATCATGTTCACCGAAATCGCGGTGGATCTGAAGAAGTCGATTCTCGCCACCATGCTGCTGCGGGTATCGAGCGCGCTGCGCGATTGCCTGACGCTCGAGCAGTTCAGCCAGATCAGCATTTCCTTCCACCTCTTCCCGGAAGATTGGGATGAGCAGAATCCGCGCGATCCCGGGGAGTCGGCGCTCTATCCCGACCTGAAACAGGAAGTAAGCCGCAAACGCGTGACCCGCATGTTCAAGCGGGGGATGGACATTGCCGGGGCGCTGGCCGCGCTGCTGGTGTTGTCTCCTATTTTTCTGGTGATTGCGGCCGCGGTGAAGCTTTCCTCCAAGGGGCCGGTGCTGTTCCGGCAACACCGCGTAGGACAGTATGGCGGGCGCTTTACTTTCCTCAAGTTCCGCTCCATGTACGTGAACAACAACGCCGACATTCACAAGGAATACGTGAGAAAAGTTATCGCCGGCACGGCCGATCACGGAGGGCGCGACGGGGTCTTCAAGATTACCGACGATCCCCGCATCACCCCCGTGGGCCGGCTGTTGCGGCGCACCAGTCTCGACGAGCTGCCGCAATTTCTCAATGTGCTGAAGGGCGAAATGTCGCTGGTGGGCCCGCGTCCTCCTCTGCCCTACGAAGTGGAAGCCTACGACGTGTGGCATCGCCGCCGCCTGCTCGAGGCGCGTCCGGGAATCACCGGCCTGTGGCAGGTGAACGGGCGCTGCCGCACCCGGTTCGACGAAATGGTGCGGCTCGATTTGCAATATGCACGCAAGCAGTCATTGTGGCTCGATTTGAAAATCCTCATCCGTACGCCGGCTGCGGTTCTGTCCGGCGACGGCGCGTACTGACCCTGATTACCTCCTTCCCAGTTCTGAGTTAGGCAGCTGCCACCTCGTGCGCCTATGTAGCGCCCGAGGGCAGCCTGTGAAAATTCCCTCCCCCTAAATTTCTCTGTTTCTTGGTCGGCTTATGGGACTGACTCTCCGGAAAGGTGTTTTTCATCGGTGACTTATGATTAAAGTTGGCATCGTGGGCTACGGATATTGGGGCCCCAATGTGGCGCGCAACTTCAACCACTCCGGGGTCTCCGAGGTGGTGGCGATCACGGACAAAAGGCCCGACTGCCTGAAGCGGGCCAAGGAAGCCTATCCCAACGCCAAGATCACCAAAGACTGCCAGGAAGTCCTGACTTCGCCCGAGATCGACGTCGTGGCGGTAGTGACTCCGGTATGGACGCACTACGATCTGGCCAAGGCGGCGCTCAACAACGGCAAGCACATCTTCGTGGAAAAGCCGTTCACCGCGAACGTGGCGCAGGCTGAGGAGTTGATCGAGCTGGCGGCCAAGAAGAAGCTCCAGATCATGGTCGACCACACCTTTCTCTTCACCGGCGCGGTGCGCAAAATCCGCCAGCTGATGGAAGAAGGCGTGCTCGGCAAGCTTTTCTACTACGACTCCACCCGCGTGAACCTGGGACTCTTCCAGCACGACATCAACGTGATCTGGGATCTGGCGCCGCACGATCTTTCCATCATGGATTACGTGATCCGGAAAGAGCCGGAAGCGGTGGTGGCCACGGGAGAAAAGCACTTGAACAGCCACGTGGATGTGGCTTTCATGACCATCTATTTTCCCGACAACGTGCTCGCGCACATCAACGTCAACTGGCTTTCGCCGGTGAAGGTGCGCACCACGCTGATCGGCGGCGAGAAAAAAATGCTGGTGTGGAACGATCTCGAGGCCGACGAAAAAATCAAGGTCTACGACAAGGGCGTGCACGTCACCAACGGCACCAAGGGCGTCTATGACTTGCTGGTGAGCTACCGTTCGGGCGACATGTGGGCGCCGCGGGTGGAGCAGACCGAAGCCTTGAAGTGCGAGACCAGCCACTTCATGGAGTGCATCAACAACGGCAAGTCTGCCATCAACGACGGCGTCGCCGGGCTGCGGGTGGTGCGGCTGCTCGAAGCGGCCGAGGAGTCGCTGAAGAGCCGCGGCAAACTGATCGAGCTGTAGAGCGAAGCGTAAGCGGAAAATTCGAAGACTGAATCCGAGGGCTGAATTCCTATGAGCACAAAAGGCACGAACGGGAACGGCGTGGCGGTGCAAGAGCAACCGGCGGCTGAAGAAAAATATCTCTCCATCAAGCATGACGTCAAGCTGGGCGAAGGCGTCAAGCTGGCGAAGTTCATCAACCTGTACGGCTGTTCGGTCGGCGACAACACCAAGATTGGAGCCTTCGTCGAAATCCAAAAAAACGCCAGCGTGGGCAAGAACTGCAAGATCTCCAGCCACACCTTTATCTGCGAAGGCGTGCACATCGAGGACAACGTCTTCATCGGCCACGGCGTGACCTTCGTCAACGACTCCTTTCCGCGGGCGACCGCCGAGGGCGGCGGCCTGCAGACCGAAGCCGACTGGAAGGTGGAGATGACGCGCGTGGAAATGGGCGCCTCCATCGGTTCCGGGGCGACGATTCTTTCGCAGCTGACCATCGGCAAGAACGCGCTCGTCGGCGCGGGAGCGGTGGTCACCAAAGACGTTCCGGCGAACGCGGTGGTGGCGGGCAATCCGGCAAAAGTTTTGCGTTATTTAAATGACAAGGAAAAGGGGAAATAAATCATGAAACCACAGGCAATGATTCCGTTTCTGGACTTGGTAACGCCGCACCTCGAGTTGGAACAGGAGCTGGTCGCCGTATTCCGCGACTGCATTCGCAGCGCCCACTTCATCGGCGGGCACCATGCTCGAAGAGTTCGAGCGCGAGTTTGCCCGCTTCTGCGACGCCAAGTTTTGCATTGGCGTGGCCAACGGCACCGACGCGGTGCGCTTTGCCCTGATGGCTGCGGGCGTCGAGTCGGGCGATGCCGTCGTCACCGTGCCCAACACCTTCATCGCCACCACCGAAGCTATTTCGCAGGCGGGCGGGCATCCGGTGTTTGTCGACATCGATGAAAGCACCTACAACCTCGATCCGGCGAAGCTGCAACATTTCCTAGAAAACGACTGCCGCCGCGAAGCGCTGGGAAGCTGATCCACGCAAAATCCGGGCGCAAGGTCACCGCGGTCGTGCCGGTGCATCTCTACGGGCAGATGGCCTACATGGACCGCATCCTGGAGCTGGCCGCGCAAGTACGGCTTGAAGGTGATCGAAGATTCCTGCCAGGCGCATGGCGCGCAATATTATTCGGCGCGCGAGAAGCGCTGGCGGACGGCGGGCTCGATGGGCGTGGCCGCGGCATTCAGCTTCTATCCCGGCAAGAACCTGGGCGCCTGCGGCGAAGCCGGCGCGGTGACCACCAACGACGAAAACGTAGCCAAGCAAATCCGCATGTTGCGCGACCACGGCCAGAGCAAGAAGTACTATCACGATGTCGAAGGCTACAACGGCCGGCTCGACACCATCCAGGCGGGATTCTTGAGCGCCAAGCTGAAGCATCTGGCGGCCTGGAACCAGCGCCGGGTGGAGATCGCGCAGGAGTATGCCCGGCTATTCGAAGGGGCGAGCGAATTCGTGCTGCCGCACCAGCCCTCGTGGAGCAAGCCGGTTTACCATCTGTATGTGATCCGGGTGAAGGAGCGCGAGAAGCTGCAGGCCGAGCTGGCGGCGGCCAAAGTGGGCACGGCGATTCACTATCCCATCCCGCTGCACTTGCAGAAAGCCTACGCGCGCCTCGGACACAAGGCGGGTGATTTCCCGGTCACCGAACGGGTAGCGCCGGAGATTTTGTCCTTGCCCATGTTCCCGCAGCTCACGCGCGAGCAGCAGCAGTATGTGGCGGAAAAAGTCATGCAGCTGACCGGCGCCCGGACGGCGGAAGTGACGGTCGGCTAAGAGAGTCGGCCAGGGCAAATCCGGAACCGGTAGAATTCAGTTACACAGCACATCACATCAAGGGAGAACGGAAATGAAGCTCGGAGTAATCGGCGCAGGCTATGTAGGACTGACCACGGCGGCGTGTCTGGCGGAGCTCGGCCACGACGTCTTTTGCAGCGAGAATGACTTGCAAAAACTCGCTAAACTGCAGCGCGGCGATCTGCCGTTCTTCGAACCGTTCCTCGAGCCGATGGTGAAGAAGAGCCGCGCCTCTGGGCGTCTGCAATTCGGTTCCACCGAAGATGCCATCGACCGCTCGGAGTGCATCTTCATCTGCGTGGGCACGCCGCCGCTCGAAAACGGCGACGCCGACCTCTCCGCCATCGAGCGGGTGGCGCGCACCATCTCGAAACGCGCTCACGGCTTCCGCCTGGTGATCGAAAAGAGCACGGTGCCGGTGCAGACCGCAACCCAATTGCGCCGCCATCTGGCGCTGCACAATAGCAACCAGCTGCAATATGACGTGGCCTCGAACCCCGAGTTCCTGCGCGAAGGCTCGGCGGTCGAGAACTTCTTCCATCCCGACCGCGTGCTGGTGGGGGTCGACGATCCCAAAGCCCGCGAATTGATGCGCGAGATCTATCGCCCCATCATCGAAGGCAACTTCACCTGCCCGGTGCATGAGTCATGCGAGAAGCGCCACGACGTTCCGTTTCTCGTGACCGACACCAACAGCGCGGAACTGATCAAGCACGCTTCGAACTCGTTCCTGGCGATGAAGATTTCCTTCATCAACGTCGTCGCCGATTTGTGCGAGGCTGCAGGCGGAGACGTTAGCAAAGTCGCCGAGGGCATCGGCCTCGATCCCCGCATCGGCAAGAGCTTTCTGAACCCCGGCATCGGCTTTGGCGGATTCTGCTTCCCCAAAGACCTGCAGGCGTTCGTACGCATCGCGGAAAAATTCGGCTGCGACTTCTCGCTGTTCAAAGAGGTGGAGAAGATCAACCATCAGCGCATCGCCAAATTCGTTAACAAGATCAAGAACGAATTGTGGGTGCTGCGCGGCAAGAAAATCGGAGTGTGGGGCCTGTCGTTCAAGCCCGACACCGACGACGTGCGCTTCGCCCCGGCGCTTACCTTGATTCGCCAGTTGCTGGCCGAGGGAGCGATTGTGCAGGCGTACGATCCCCAGGCCATGGAAGGCGCGAAGCGGGAACTGCCGCAGGTCACCTACTGCCGCGATCCTTATGAGGCGGCTGCCGGAGTGGAAGCCGTGCTGGTGCTGACCGAGTGGGCTGAGTTCCGCAAGATCGACTTCAACCGCCTGCTCAGTGTGGTGGACCGGCCGCTCATCATCGATGGCCGCAACGCTTTGAACAAAGCGGAAGTGGCCGCCGGCGGATTCCAGTATGTGGGCATCGGCGGAGTTTCGGAGAAACCGGTGGCAACCGCATCGCTGGTGGGCGTCTAGCTGCTGGCCCGCTTGAACGCGCAGGTCCGGACACCTTCGTCCGGGCGCGAACCTCTAACTTAACGTGGCTGGCGGACGAAGGTGTCCGCCGCCACGTGTTCCGTACCAACCTGCATGTCTACACTTCCCACTTACGTTCTCATCACTCCGGCGCGGAACGAGTCTAAGTTCATCGAACTGACTTTGCAGTCGGTGGTGGCGCAGACTTATCGTCCGCTAAAGTGGGTGATTGTCAGCGATGGTTCGACCGATGGCACCGACGAAATTGTCGGCAAGTACACGGCCGAGCACTCCTGGATCGAACTCGTGCGCATGCCGGAGCGCAAGGAGCGGCATTTTGCCGGCAAGGTTCACGCCTTCAACGCCGGCTATGCGCGCATCAAAGACCTGCAACCGGAGGTCGTCGGCAACCTTGATGCCGACGTGTCGTTTGCACCCGAACACTTCGAATTCCTGGTGGCAAAATTCGCCGAGTTTCCCGAGCTGGGCGTGGTGGGCGCGCCCTTCCGCGAGGGCGGGCAGCAGTACGACTACCGCTTCAGCAACATCGAAAATGTCTGGGGAGGCTGCCAGTTGTTCCGGCGGCAGTGCTTTGAGGACATTGGTGGATATGTGCCGATCAAGGGCGGCTCCATCGATCACATTGCCGTGGTCTCCGCCCGCATGAAGGGCTGGAAGACGCGGACGTTCACCGAGAAGCTTTGCATCCATCATCGCGAGATGGGGACGGCGCAGCAGAGTTCGGTGCAGGCGAGGTTCCGCATGGGCGTCAAGGACTACTCGGTGGGGAACCATCCGCTGTGGGAAGTGTTTCGCATGTTTTATCAGATGAGCAAGACTCCTCTGGTCGTCGGCGGCCTGGCTCTGGCCTCGGGCTATGCCTGGGCGATGATGCGGCGGGCGGAAGTGCCGGTGTCGCCGGAAGTGGTCGCCTTTACCCGGCGCGAGCAGATGCAGCGCCTGACGCGGCTTTTCACCGGCAAGACTTTTACCCAGCAGCGCGCCGCGGGGGCGACGGGAAAATGAGGCGCGAGCTGACGCAGGATGGCGTGCGGAATGCGGGGGGAAATCCGAGCGAGGAAACCAGCTCCGGCGTGGCCACGCTTGCTCCCGTGAACCCGACCACGAAGACGCAATCTCCGCCGCACATTTCGGTCTGCATTTGCACCTACAAGCGGCCCGATCTGCTCAAGCGGTCGCTCGAGGCGCTGGGAGCGCTCGAAACTGGTGGGCAGTTTACCTATTCGATTGTCGTGGTGGACAACGATCGCACGGAGAGCGGGCGCGCGACCGCCGAAGCCTTCGCCGCCTCTTCAGCCGTCGAGTTGAAGTATTGTCCCGAGCCGCGGCAGGGAATTGCCATGGCCCGCAACAAAGCCGTGGCCAGCGCTACCGGAGAGTACCTCGCCTTCATCGACGACGACGAATTTGCCAGCAAGCAATGGCTGCTGACGTTGTTGCAGACGCAGCGGGAATATAAATCCGACGGCGTGCTGGCGCCGGTGAATCCGTACTTCGATGTGGGCGCCCCGCAGTGGGTAATCGATGGCGGATTCTACGACCGCCCAGTTCATCCTACCGGCATGGTGCTCCCCTGGGCCAAGTGCCGCACCGGCAATGTGCTTTTGAAAAGAGAAGTGTTTGCGGGAGATGACCAGCCTTTCCGCCCCGAATGCCTTTCCGGCGAAGATCAGGATTTCTTCCGGCGGCAGATTGACAAAGGCCGGGTATTCCAGTGGTGTCACGAAGCGCCGGTGTATGAAGTGGTTCCGGCGGTGCGCTGGAAGCGCGGCTTCCTGGTGCGGCGGGCGCTGTTCCGGGGAATCTTCGCGCAACGCAATCACGGCCTGCAGCCCCTGCGCCTGCTGCAAGCGATTATTTCGGCTCCCGTGTATGCGGTGGCATTACCAGTGGCGCTGGTCTTTGGACAGGCGCGTTTTATGACTTGTGTGTTTAAGCTGTTCTATCACCTGGGCAGGCTGTTTGGCCTGGTGGGATTCAATCCGGTCGGACAGCAGTACGTTACGGACTAGCGCGAAAGCGCCGTCTTGCATGAATGTTGGTGAGGATGCGGAGAGGTCGCCGTTGGCTAAGGCAGTGGCCAGCTTGCTGGCTGCGGTGGGTCAAACCATCCGGGGGTTCAAATCCTTCCCTCTCCGCCAAACTTCCTATTGCAGGCAGCTCAATTGGCAGCCTGCAGTCTTGCCCTTCCCGTCTTCCACTTTCTAACTACTCCGCTGGTTTTCTAGACCGCTTAGCAAGTCCAGCGACAGCGCAATCATAAAATAATTCTTCGCCAGCGCACTCCAGACGAGTGCCAAGGAATTCAGAACTTATGAGAGTGTGCGACCAAGACATCAGGATTCAAGGGCGGCTGCTGCGCATTGCTCGCCTGGACGCCGACAAGTACCAGTTCGTCGACGATCCCGAGCCGCTGCTCGAAGGCTTGCGCAAATGCGGCCGGCGTATCGATTTGTTCACCTTCATGCAGCGCCTGCCCGCGGTTCCGCCCAAGCACAGCTATCCTTTCGAGTGGGACAACTTCGCGGCCGTGCCCATCTCGACCTTCGATCACTGGTGGAACAAGCAGATCGGCTTCAAGGCGCGCAACAAAGCCAAGCAGGCGGAGAAAAAAGGCGTGGTGCTGCGCGAGGTTCCCTTGAGCGACGAGCTGGTCAAGGGAATCTGGGAGATCTACAACGAATGTCCCATCCGCCAGGGCCGCCGTTTTCCTCACTACGGCAAAGATATTGAGACCATACGCCGGGAAGAGGCGACTTATCTCGACAGCAGCACCTTCGTGGGCGCTTATCTCGGCGATAAGCTGATCGGGTTCATCAAGCTGATGGCCGACCAGACCCGCACCCAGGCCGGGCTGATGAATATCGTCTCGCTGATCTCGCAACGCGACAAGGCTCCGACCAATGCGCTGGTGGCGCAGGCGGTGCGCATCTGTGCTGAGCGCGGCATCCCGTTTCTGGTGTACTCGAACTTCGCTTACGGAAAAAAGCAGAGCGACAGCCTCAGCGACTTCAAGGAGCGCAACGCCTTCCAGCGCATGGATGTGCCGCGCTACTATGTGCCGCTGACCGCTTTTGGCAAGCTGGCCTTCCGCATGCGGCTGCATCACCGCCTGGCCGACCGGGTGCCGGAGTCGGTGGCGGCCAAGCTGCGGGAGCTGCGCAACAACTGGTATGCCCGCAAGTTTCAGACGGTTGAGGCCTCTTAGGTTCCCGCTTCGACCCAAGACCAGAGCCTTTCACCATCGACTAAAGAGAATTCATGCCGGGAATCGTTGGACTCATCACGAAGAAGCCGCGCGCCTGGGCCGAGCCCCAGCTGCAGCGCATGGTGGCTGCGCTTGGCCACGAGTCTTTTTATGAGAGTGGAACCTGGAGAGACGAGTCCGCAGGCGTGTATGTGGGCTGGGTGGCGAAGCGGGGATCGTTCTCCGACGGCATGCCGCTCTGCAACGAACGCAAAGACACCATGCTGGTTTTTTCCGGCGAGGAATTTTCCCAGCCCGGAATTGCCTGCCGCCTGAAAGAAACAGGCCACGACGTTGGGCCGAGCGAAGCCGCTTACCTGGTGCACCTCGCCGAGGAAGATGCAACCTTCCCGAAAAATCTGAATGGGCAGTTTCACGGGCTGCTGGTGAACCGCTCGAACCTCTCGGCGACGCTGTTCAACGACCGCTTCGGGATGCACCGCGTCTACTACCACGAAGCCAAAGACGCTTTCTATTTTGCGGCCGAAGCCAAAGCGATTCTGGAAGTGCTTCCCGAACTGCGCACCGCCGATCCCCGCAGCCTGGGTGAGTTTGTGGCTTGTGGTTGTGTGCTCGAGAACCGCACATTATTCAAAGACGTGTACGTGCTGCCCGGGGGCGCCGCCTGGACATTTCGCAACGGCTCCATCGAACGCAAAGCCGCCTACTTCGAGCCGGCGGAATGGGAGCAGCAGGAACGGCTAGAGCCGGAAGCCTATTACCGGGAACTCCAGGAGGTCTTCACCCGCAACCTTCCGCGCTACTTCAACGGCCGGCAGCAGGTCGGAATCTCCCTCACCGGCGGCCTCGACACCCGCATGATTATGGCGTGGTGGAAGGTTCCACCACAGTCGCTGCCTTGCTATACCTTTGGCGGGCCTTACCGCGAGTGCCAGGATGTCATCATCGCGCGCGAAGTCGCGAAAGTCTGTCAGCAGCCTTATCAGGTGATTCCAGTCGCCGGTGAATTTCTGTCGCGCTTTTCCCACTACGCCGAGCGCGCCGTTTATCTCAGCGATGGCTGCGCCGCGGTGAACCGCGCTGCCGATCTTTACGCCAACGAACTGGCGGCGCAGATCGCGCCCGTCCGCATGACGGGAAACTATGGTAGCGAGATCCTGCGCCGCTTGCGCGCCTTCAAGCCTGGCAATCCCGCGCCCGGCCTGTTCAAGCCTGAGTTTCTCTCGCAAGTCGAGCTGGCGAAGCAAACTTACGCCAAGCTGCTGCAAGGCCACGCAGTTTCCTTTACCGCCTTCCGCCAGGCGCCTTGGTATCAGCACGGCCTGCTGGCGCTTGAGCAGACTCAGCTGACGCTGCGCTCGCCTTATCTCGACAACGACCTGGTGCGCACCGCCTTCCGCGCGCCGAATTCCGATATCGTGAAGAGCGATATTTTCGAAGACAACGACGATTGCGTCCGCCTGATCGCCGACGGCGACGCCGTGCTGCGCAAGATTCCGACCGACCGGGGCCTTGGGGTCCAGGGCAAGTGGGCGGGACTTACCCGCGGCTGGCAGGAGTTTACCTTCAAGGCGGAATACGCCTACGACTACGGCATGCCGCAATGGCTGGCGGGCATCGATCATGCGCTCGCGCCGCTACATCTCGAGCGCCTCTTCCTCGGCCGCCACAAGTTCTGTCATTTCCGGGTGTGGTATCGCGACGCCCTGGCGTCGTATGTCCGCGAAATGCTGCTTGATCCGCGCACCCTTTCCCGGCCTTACCTCGAGCGCGGTACGCTCGAGCCCATGGTGCAGCGCCACCTCAAGGGCGACCGCAACTACACCACCGAGATCAGTCGCCTGTTGACGCTGGAGCTGCAGCACCGGCTGTTTCTGGACGCGAAGTGAATCCCGCCGGGAGCGAAGCCTCCTGTACTAGAATCTCCGGGTATCAAGTCTGGCGGTACTAAGTTCCCCGTCTAACTCTGAGTCGTGCGGTTTGCGCCGTTTGCCGGCTAAATTGCGAATATGGCATCGATAGCCCTAGCGCTTACTCTGATTTTCATCGTCTGGATGGTGGCCCGTGATCACCGGCGCCGCCGTTCGGTAAGCGCGGCGGTATGGATACCGGCGGCGCTGCTGATGATCATTGGATCCAGGCCGGTCTCGGTATGGCTTGGCTTGAACACCGGCGCCGTAACCGAGATGGGCAACGAAGTAGCCTCCAGTCCCGTCGATCAGATATTTGTTCTGCTGGTGCTGCTGTCGTCGTGGATGATCGCGTCCAAGCGGGGGGTGAAGTGGAGCAAGCTCTTTGTGGCCAACGGCGCGCTGATGCTGTTCTACTTTTATTTCGCGGTGAGCGTGAGTTGGTCGGGCGACCCCTCGGGTTCGACCAAACGGCTGATCAAGGATTTCGGGCTGCTGTTTTTGGGCGCTGTGGTTTTCTCCGAGAAAGATCCCATGCAGGCGCTGCGGGCGGTGTTTGTCCGCTCCGCCTGCGTGCTCTTCCCGTTGTCCATCGTGTTTGACAAATATTTCCCCAGCTACTCCCGCCAGTACAGCATCTCCGGCGAAGAAATGCTGACCGGCGTCACCGTGCAGAAAAACTCACTGGGTGAAATCGCCATGGTCCTCACCCTGTTTTTGGTCTGGGACTTTCTGGAGACCCGCCGCGTGGCCAAAACCCGGTGGGCGCGCCTGCCCTGGGACCGCTTAGCCCTGATCGCCATGGGCTTCTGGCTTTTGCACGTGTCGCAGAGCAAGACCGGCTTGCTGTGCACCCTGCTGGGCACGGCGTTGATCTTCCGCGGCGGAGTTCTGGCTTCGAAGACGGCAAACCGGCTGGTTCTGGCGGGTGTCTTGAGTCTTCCATTCCTGTTGTTTTTCTCGCAGCAGTTCAGTTCGGTGATCGCGCCGATCGTGGAAGCGATGGGCCGCAATATGACGTTTACCGGCAGGACCGACATCTGGGCGCACATCAATTCCACTACTGTGAACCCCATCCTCGGCGCTGGGTATTGGAACTTCTGGGGCGGGAAAGGCGGCTTTGCCATCAGTCAGGCGATGCAGACCATCGTGCCCAACGCGCACTGCGGCTATCTGGATATCTACCTGGACGGCGGCATCATCGGCTTGATTTTGCTGTTTTATCTGCTCATCGCTTACGGACGGAAGCTCAGCGCGGGTCTGCGGGCGAAGCTCGACGTGAATCGCTTCCATCGCATGCAGTTTGCCCTGCTGATCGTGGCTATCTTCTACAACCTCTCGGAATCGAACTTCGCCCGGGTTAGCCCCATCTGGATGGCCACGGTGTTCATGATCGTGGATTTCCCGCGGCTGAAGGCGGCAGTAAGGAAGTCGCGGGAAGCGCTGCCCAGCAGCGGCGGGCCCGGGCTTGACCGCAACTCTGCCCTGGTGCCGGTCCAGGCCGAAAGCAATCGCCGCTGGCACTCTGCGGCGGCCCCCAGAACATGACAATCCCCGCGCTCAAAAGCTGGTCGCTACGCGCCGGCATTCTGATCATGGCGGTCCACGCCGTCATTCTTTTCGGAGTGATTCCGCGCGTCAGCAAGCAGCTTACCGCTACCTATAACCAGGACCGGTTTATCGACGGCTATGACCAACTGGCGGCGAATCTGGCGCAAGGCAACGGATACCGCTTCTTTCCCGACACCGCGCCGACCATGATGCGCGAACCCGGATATCCGCTGCTGCTCGCGGGAATCCTGCTGACGGTCGGTTCGAGCTTTGCCGCCGTCAAGATATTGAACATGATTTTGGCGCTGGCGGTGGCCTGGGTGATGACCCGGATCGCGCGCCGCTTCTCCAGCAACCGTTGGCTGGCGGTCCTGCCACCTTTGCTGTTTCTGTTCCACCCGGGGACCCTGATTGCGGAAAGCCGGGGCGGGGTGGAAATGCTCTTTGCCTTGCTCATTGTCTTATTTTTGTTAACCGTCTACCGCGCTCTGGAAGGCAACCGCTGGTGGGATTATGCGATTGCCGGGGCCGTACTGGGCGTCACTGTACTGGTCAGAAGCACGCCCATGATATTCCCGGCTTTCCTGCTCGGCTACCTTTTGCTGGTGGAAGGCCGGCGAATTCCGCGGCTTGTGATTTGCCGCAATGTCGCCTTGCTCATTGTGGTCATGTTCGCAGTGATCTCGCCGTGGATTATCCGCAACTTCTCACTGACCGGAAAGTTCGTGCCTACGGCCAGCGTGCTCGGGGTATCGGTGCACGCCGGGGAATACATTTGCGCGCATCGTTCCGACGGCCGGCCCTGGTTCATGCTCGATCACGCGGCTGCGATGGAGCGCGGCCAGCTGGCTACGCAACTGGGGTATCCCTTCCGGGCCGGCTATTATCAGGTGTTTTACCATAGTGAAGACGAGTTGAAGTTTTCCCACTTCCTGACCCAGCGCGTGCTGGGCGAGTACAAGCAAGCTCCCTTGTTATGCGTGAAGTGCGTGACTTACAACCTGTTTAATTTCTGGTTCGCCGGAAAGACCGGGAAGTCGACGTTGATGAACCTGGTGGTCCAGCTTCCGTATATGATTCTGGCAGTGGCTGGCGCCGTGCTGTGCGTGAAAACCGGCCGGGCCAAGGTCCTGGGACCCATGGCGCTTTTTGTGCTTTATGTGTTCGCCGTTTATGTGCCGATTCTGGCGCAGGCGCGATACAGCGTGCCGCTGATTCCGTTCCTGTCGATTCTGGCTGCGCTGCCTTTGCTGGCGCTGCGAAAACAGAAACCGGCTGCAGAGGAAGCCCCGACGGAACTGGTCGCCGTAGGGGACGACGGAGGCAGGCGATGAAGCGCGCGCTGCAGTTCATCCTGTCGCTGGTGGTTGGCGGCCTGATCATGCACGTGGTGCTGCGGCAATTTGACCTGCACCAGGTGATGGGAGCTTTCCGCGAAGCACATCCCGGCGTGCTGATCTTGGGCGTTGGCTTGATGGTGGCCGGTTACCTGGTTCGCGGGGCGCGCTGGCGGATATGGGAGCACAGCCTGAGCTACTGGGATTCGCTGCGGCTGATCCTGATCGGCTTCATGGGCAACAACGTTCTGCCGGCGAGGCTGGGCGAGGTGCTGCGCGCGCATTGCGCGGCCGCCAAGACCGTGGGCGACCGCGGCCGGACCGCTGCCCTGGCATCGATCGCGGCGGAGCGCATTCTCGATGGGCTGCTCCTCGCCGCCTTCGGCCTGGTCGGCATACTGCTGGTGCCGATCGACCGCCGGCTGCAATGGACGTTGTTCCTGGTGTTGCTGGCCTTCGCGCTGCTGGCCCTGGGGCTGGTGCTCAGCATTCATCACCACGAACGCATCCGGGCTTTCATCGCGGCCACCAGCCGCCGGTTTCCCGGGCACATCACCAAGTTTGCCCAGCAGAAATCCAGCCACTTTCTCGACGGACTTCTCCCTCTGGGAACTCTCGGACGGATGACGGGAGCGATCGCGGTCACCGCCGTCATCTGGACCATCGAGATCGGCTCCTACTACTTCATCGGGCAGGCGGTTTGGGCGGGTATGACGCTGCGCACCGCGCTGCTGTTCCTGGTGGTGGTGAACTTTGCGTCGCTGATCCCACTCACCATCGGCGGCATCGGAACCATCGAAGCAGTTGCGCTGGCGTTTCTGGTCAGCTCCGGCATTGCGCGCTATCCCGCGCTGGCCATGATTCTGCTGCAGCACGCCTCCCAGTATTTCTTTACTACTCTGACTGGCGGAATTCTCTATCTGGCCGGCGGTTTCTACCGCATTCCGCTGGCCAAGCCGAAAGCCGCCGCGCGGCATCTGTCGGCAGCAGCTGCATCGGGCGCAACCGCCTCGGCATCCGTTACTTCTTCAGTCATCGAACAAGCGCGCTCCAGTCTCGGCCAGTTGAGTGAACTGGTGGAATTGAAGCCTACGCCGCGCAGCGAAGTCGAGCTGTCGATTGTCATTCCGGCCTACAACGAGCAGGCGCGTCTGCCGCGGACCGTGCTCGAGACCATGCACTGGTGTACTAACCAGAACCTTACTTTCGAACTGATCATCGCCGACGATGGCAGCCGCGACGAGACTTTCGCGCTGGCCCGCCTGTTCGAGGAGAGCGATGTCCGCATTCGCGCTCTCGCCTGCCCCCATATGGGCAAGGGATCGGCGGTTCGCATGGGAGTGCTGAACGCCCGAGGCCAGCGTGTCCTCTTCATGGATGCGGACGGAGCCACGCCCATGAGCGAGGTTCCCAAATTGCTTGCGGCCATCGATGCCGGGAATGACGTCGCCATCGGCTCCCGCGTCATGCAGAATCCGGGCGAAGTGGAGATCAAGACCCCGCTGCACCGGAAGATTATCGGGCGGGTATTCGCGTTCTTCGTCAATCTGTTCGCCATCGGGGGCATCGGCGACACCCAGTGCGGTTTCAAGATGTTCCGCCGCGAGGCGGCATTCGCCATCTTCTCCCGGCAGAAAACTCCCGGCTTCGCCTTTGACGTGGAGATTTTGTATATCGCGCGCCGGCTCTCGCTCTCGATTGCCGAGATTCCCGTGAACTGGGTGGCGCAGGCCGGATCGAAGGTGAATCTGGTGACCGACTCCATCAAGATGTTGTGGGACATCAGCCACATTCGCTGGCTGCATCGCAAGTTCCAGGTTGGACCCGTGCCTCCGGCGGCTGCGGCGCCGGATCGCGAAGCGGTGAAAGCCGAAAGCCAGTCCGTGGAAGCGTACGATTCCTAGTATTCGCTGCGGAGACCTTGACGAAGGGTCCGTGTTCCCTTGTGCCCTGTGCAGTTTACGGTTGGCGTCGGACGATTGATCAGAGTTTCCCTCGCACCATCAAGATGACAATTTCCTGGTCAAGACTTCGCGGATACGTGCAAAGAAACGCCGCCCGCGCGGTATTCAAACGGCCACTCGCGATCCGCGCCGAGCGGCCGCTGATCTCATTTACCTTCGACGATTTTCCGCGCTCGGCTCTGCTCGCCGGCGGCGCCATCCTGAACCGCCATGGCGCAGCGGGAACTTACTACGCGGCGCTGAGCCTGCTGGGCAGGGTGAATGAGCCTTCCGGAAGCACCTGCACGCTGGACGATTTGACGGTGGCGCTCGAAAAGGGCCACGAACTGGGCTCGCACACGTTTTCGCACTGCCACTCCTGGAACACCGACACCGAAGTGTTCGAAGATTCCATTCGCGAGAACAGCGCCATGCTTCGCCGGCTCTTGCCGGCCGCCGAATTCAAGACTTTTTCCTATCCCATCAGCGAGCCTCGGCCGCTGACCAAGCGCCAGGCGGGCAAATATTTTCTGGCCTGCCGGGCGGGCGGGCAGACTTTGAATGCGGGCACCGCCGACCTCAATCAACTGGCGGCGTTTTTTCTGGAAAAAAGCCGGGACCGGATTCAGGCGGTAAAAGATCTCATCGACGCGAATCGGGAGGCGCGCGGCTGGATTATTTTTGCCACTCACGATGTGGTGGACCATCCCAGCCCCTACGGCTGCACCCCGGAATTCTTCGAAGAAGTTGTGCGATACGCGGTGAAATCGGGTGCTTCCATTTTGCCGGTGGCGAGCGCTCTCGAAGTTCTTACCGGCGGGAAGCCGGCAAAAATAACGGCATGAGCGCCGGTTTGCCGGAGATATGCGGGTAACAGAGCCTATAGCGGGGAGACAAACCAGAAGGTCATGGCCGCGAGACTGGCGCCGATGTACTTCCGGCAGCTAGAGCCGCA
The DNA here is from genome assembly GCA_963735545.1 of uncultured Acidobacteriaceae bacterium. Lineage (GTDB taxonomy): Bacteria > Acidobacteriota > Terriglobia > Terriglobales > Acidobacteriaceae > PALSA-270. Next base: position 228,117 of record CAVTLU010000020.1, on the reverse strand, counting down.
GAGAATCCAATTGTAGACTGCCCTCGTACTCGTACCCATGTAAGGAGGAACATTGCTCCGACACTACTCCCCCCTCGTTGCTCTTCTCTGCAGCTTGTTTTGTCTTTCTGGAGTTTCCGCCGGCCAGGCTTGGTCAGGCGTCCTCGCTCCCACCCGCGCCATCGATTGGACGCAATCTGGAGCGGGAGTGATTCCCAACCGGACCACGATCTGCGCGACTTTGACGGCGTCGAACAGCGCATCGGACATCAATAGTGCGATCCAGAGCTGTCCCGCCGGCCAGGTGGTATTTCTGAGCGCCGGCACTTATCACCTGTCGGGCGGAATCACCTTCAATAATAAGAGCAACGTGACCTTGCGCGGAGCCGGAGCCAACCAGACGTTTCTGATCATGAGCTCAGCCAACAGCTGCGGCGGAGTGGGCGCCAGTGTCTGCATATTCAATGGCGACACCAGCTACAACGGCGGACCGGACAATTCTGCCAGCTGGACCGCGGGCTACGCCAAAGGCACCACGCAAATCACGCTGAGCAGCACCAACAATCTTAAAGTCGGATCGCAGCTGATTCTCGACCAGATCGACGACGCCTCCGATAATGGCAACGTTTTTGTGGCTAACGATAAGACCATCAATTGCATCGGCTGCAACAACCCCGGGCGCCCGGGCAATAATTGCACCAGCGGCGTCAGTTGCCGTCCGCAGTCGCAAATCGTCATGGTCACCGGGATCAGCGGAAATAACGTGACTATCACCCCCGGGCTTTTCATGCCGAACTGGAGAGCCAGCCAGTCGCCGGGAGCGTGGTGGGCGAACACCCTGCCCGTGACCGGCGATGGCGTGGAGAACTTGACCGTCGATAGTACGGCTGTAACCAGCAACGGCGCCGTACTCGCGTTCTACAACGCCTACAAGTGCTGGATGAAAGGCATCCGCAGCATCATGGCCAAAGACAGCCATGTCAAGTTCTGGACGGCATCGAACAACACCCTGCGCGACAGCTATTTCTACGGCAGCCAGGGACACGGCGGCACCTCGTCGCAGAGCTATGGCGCGAACGACTATCTGAGTTCCTCGGAACTGGTGGAGAACAATATTTTCCAGCACGTCGCGACTCCGATGCAGATGGAGGACGCGCAAGGTGATGTGTACGCATATAACTTCGCCCTCGACAATTTCAACGGTCCGGCAATCAGCTGGCTGCTCGGCACCAGCTCGCATCACGCCGCCGGGAACAGCTACATTCTTTGGGAAGGGAATCAGGGAGTGGAGTCGATCCTGGACGACTTCCATGGCAACGCCGACTTTATTACGCAGTTCAGAAACCGCACTCCGGGCTGGCAGCCGGCGGCGACCGATCAGACCATTGCGTTGATCAATCAGGCGTGGAGCCGCTACACCAGCGCCATCGGCAACGTGTTCGGCACCGCCGGATACCATACCAATTACGCCTCCATTGTGAACGACAACACCAGTGGAAGCGTTTGCAACCATTCCATCTTCGCGCTGGGTTGGGGCGGCAACTGCTCCAACTGGGCGCCGTATCCCAACTGCGGCAACGCCGGTTGTCCTGGGCCCGATCCGCTGGTTCCTGCGACCTTTATGCGCTGGGCCAACTACGACACGGTGAACAACGCGGTGCGCTATGTGGCCAGCGAAGTGCCGAGCGGCTTGGCGGTAGGCGCCAATCCAGTGCCCGCCAGCCAATCGCTGCCGCCGTCGTTCTATCTGAGTTCGAAGCCATCGTGGTTTGGGACCACGCCCTTTCCGCCGGTTGGGCCCGATGTCACCGGGGGAGACATTCCAAACGTTGGCGGGTTTGCCTACAACATTCCAGCTGAGCGCTGCTTCAAAAGCAGTGCGGTCGACGCCAGCCACGCCACTGTTTCCACCGGCGTCACCGCTACTTGGTCGGGCGGGACGGCGACCGCGAATATCGGCTCGAACGCCGGGAACGTGAACCCCGCGTCCACCATCACCATTACCGGGATGACCCCGGCGGGCTTTAACTGCCAGCACTGCGTGGTGACGGCTCAGTCAGGGTCAAACGTGAGCTATGCGGTCGCCACCAACCCCGGCGCGTCCGGGTCGGGCGGCACGGCGTACTGGCCTGACCTGATCGCATTTAACGCGGATAGCTGCTATGGGACCGGGTCGGCTCAGGCTCCTCCGCCTCCAGGACCGGCTCCGCAGCCGCCAACCGGCTTGCAAGTAGTTGTGAACTAGTTTTTGAGAATTAAGGCGCGAGCGGCTGCTTTTCACGCGGCCGCTCGCGCCGCAGCAGTCAGGAATGGAATTGCCATCCCCCGCCGTTTTGCCCTAGAACCTGCGAAAGACTTGAATCTGGCTACAATAGGTTTTTCAGCCGGCCGCAGAACTTAACATATGACAAGTCTGCTCAAAGCCGTGAACGCTGGGAGGTTTGTCTGCCGCTTGCCGTTTCCCGGGAGGCGCGCATGAGCAAGCCGTTGGTATCCATTCTGATTCCTGCCTACAACTCGCAGGAGTGGATTGCGGATACGCTGCGTTCGGCCGTCGCGCAGACCTGGGAGCCGAAAGAAATCATCGTCGTCGACGATGGCTCGAAGGACCGCACACGGGAGATTGCCCGCCAGTTTGAAGCGCAGGGCGTGCGCGTGGTGGAGCAGCAAAATCAAGGCGCCTCCGCCGCCCGCAACAAAGCCTTCTCGGTCTGCCGCGGAGACTACGTTCAATGGCTCGATGCCGACGACCTGCTGGCGCCGGACAAAGTCGCCAAGCAAATGGAGGCGGTGGAGCGGGGCGCCGGCAAGCGCATGCTGCTGTCCTCGTCGTGGGCCCTGTTCATGCATCGTCCCTGGCGGGTACAGTTTGTTCCCAGCGCGTTGTGGTGCGATCTAGCGCCCGTCGAGTGGCTGGTGCGCAAGATGGCGCAAAACGTCTACATGCAGACCGCCACCTGGCTGGTGAGCCGCGAGCTAACCGAAGCCGCGGGCCCCTGGGACGTGCGCCTGCTGGGCGACGATGACGGCGAATACTTCTGCCGGGTGTTGCTGGCGAGCCAGGGAACGCACTTCGTTCCCGAGGCGAAGGTCTACTATCGGAGTTTCGGGTTCAACAGCTTGAGCTATATTGGGCGCTTTCCTAAAAAGATCGAGGCCCACTGGCTCTCCATGCAGCTGCACATCCAGTATCTGCGGTCTCTGGAAGCGAGCGAGCGCGTGAACGCCGCGTGTCTCGCCTATTTGCGGAGTTCGCTGATCTACTTCTATCCCGACAAAACCCACATTATTCAGCAGGCGGAAAAACTGGCGCAGGAACTTGGGGAGCCGAAGCTGGGAGCCCCGGATCTTTCCTGGAAGTATCTCTGGATTGAAAAGACTTTCGGCTGGGACATGGCCAAGCGGGCGCAGCACTATATGCGGCTGGTGCGCTGGTCGGCGCAAAAGCGCCTGGACAAGATGATGTATCAGCTCGAAAAAGGGAAAGCCGAGCCGCCGGCCCCGGATTCAACAAACTCGCAGCAGGTGCGAACGGTTGGCCTGGACGCTTCACCTGGCAACCACCGCGGGCATGGCAGTTCAAACGGCGCGAAAGCAGATGCGCGGCCCCTGGAAGAGATCGAGACTAAGAGATAAAAGAAGCAGGAATTACCAAGGTCATCGCCGCGCCGGTTCCGGCTGCGGAGGATAGGCCCGCCGCGAATTACTATAACGACAGCTGCGGCTAGGGCGGATTCACCACCAGATTCGGCATCGGGCTCGCGGGCAACTCCCTCGGCGAGCCGGCATACGATTACATCATCGCCCTGCGGCCGCAGGGGAGCGCGGGAAAGGAACGCAACTTGAGAGTCAGCATCTTTGGTTTAGGGTACGTGGGAGCGGTGTCGGCGGGTTGTCTCGCCCATGACGGACATGAGGTCCTGGGCGTCGATCCTTTTCCCACTAAAGTCGATCTGATCAACCGGGGATTGTCCCCCATCATCGAAGCCGATATCGCGGAGATCATCGCCGCCAGCGTCCAGGCCGGGAGGCTGCGCGCCACCGATGACCAGATGCGGGCTATTTGCGAAACCGAGCTATCGTTTGTTTGCGTGGGCACGCCCAGCCAGCGCAATGGCAATCTCGACCTCACCTACATCCGGCGGGTCTGCGAGCAGATTGGACAGGCGCTCAAGGCCAAAGCCGCGCGCCATACGGTCGTGATCCGCAGCACCATCGTGCCCGGCACCATGCGCAACATCGTGATTCCGATGCTCGAGGAATTTTCCGGAAAGAAGGCTGGAGTGGACTTCGGGGTCTGCAACAACCCCGAGTTCCTGCGCGAAGGCACTGCGGTAAGGGATTTCAACGCGCCGCCGAAAACCGTGATCGGCGAGGTCGATAAAGCCAGCGGCGATCTGTTGGCAAAGCTCTACGAGAAGCTCGACGCGCCGCTGATCCGCACCGACCTCGAGACCGCCGAGATGGTGAAGTACGTCGATAACAGCTGGCATGCACTCAAGATCGGCTTTGCCAACGAGATCGGCAACCTGTGCAAGGCGTTCTCCGTGGACGCGCACGCGGTCATGAATATCTTCTGCCAAGACAAGAAGCTCAACATCTCGCCCGCTTACCTGATGCCGGGATTCGCCTTCGGAGGTTCGTGCCTGCCGAAAGACCTGCGCGCCCTGGCGTATCAGGCCAAGACGCAGGACCTGGAGCTGCCCATCCTGACTTCCATTTTGCCCAGCAACGAACTGCAGGTGGAGCGCGGAGTGCAGATGATCACCGAGAAGGGCCACAAGCAAGTCGGAATTCTCGGGTTCAGCTTCAAGGCCGGCACCGACGATCTGCGCGAAAGCCCGGTGATCGAGGTCATCGAGCGCCTGGCGGGCAAAGGCTATGACCTGCGGATTTACGACAAGAACGTGAATCTGGCGCGCCTCGTCGGCGCCAACCGCGACTTCATTCTCAACCACATTCCGCACGTCTCCAAGCTCATGGTGCACGATATCGATGCCGTGCTGCTGCATGCGAAGACCGTAGTCATCGGCAACAAAGACCCGGACTTCCAAGGCGTGCCGGGACGGCTGCGCGACGGCCAAGTGCTGGTGGATTTCGTGCGCCTTGGCAGCGCCCGCAGCGAGAAGGGAAAATACGATGGCATCTGTTGGTGAGCTGCCCGCGTTGACGGAAGAGAACGCGGCGGTGAAAACTGAAATTTACGGCTCCATCAGCAAGCTCTCGGGCTGGCTGGAGAAAAACGACTACCGCGGCTACGACACCTTCGACGGCCTGAGCGGGTGGGTGCGTCCTTTGACTTTTGAAAACGACTTCCTGCGCATCGCATTGCAGCAGGGAGTGCGGCGTTTTCCGCTGAATCTGCGGCCGCTGCTGGGCATCCCCAAGAGCCATTCCACGAAGGGCATGGGCTTTTTGGTGTCGGGTTTCATCCGCTTGCATCAGACCACAGGCGAGCAGGTCTGGGCCGACAAAGCCAAGTTCGCGTTGCAATGGCTGATCGAACACGTCAGCCCCGGCTACAGCGGGGCGTGCTGGGGCAATCACTTCGACTATCAATCGCGCAGCTCGTACGTGCCGGCGGGGCTGCCGACCGTGGTGTGGACGTCGCATATCGGGCACGCGTTCCTCGACGCCTTCGATCACTTTCGCGACGAGCGCTACCTCGATATCGCCATCAGCGCCTGCCAGCACATCCTGCGCGATCTCGACGCCTTTCCCGATGGAGACTCGGTGTGCATCGGATATTTTCCCGGACAGAAGCTGCGCGTCCACAACGCCAGCACGCTCGGCGCGGGGTTGCTGGCGCGCACCTATGGTCTTACAGGCAACGAGTCCTTCCGCACGCTGGCCGAGAAGGCGATCCGCTATACCGCCAAATATCAGCGGGCCGATGGTTCGTGGTATTACGGCGAAAAGGAGAACCTGCACTGGGTGGACAACTTCCATACCGCTTACGTGCTCGATTGCTTTAAGCACTACGCCGAAGGCGCGGGCGACGATCAGTTCGACGCGGTGCAGATGAAGGGCTATCACTACTGGAAGAACACGTTTTTTCTGGCCGATGGAACTCCCCGGTACTACAACTACAAGACCCTTCCCCTAGACATCCAGTGCTGTTCCCAGGCGATCGACACGCTGGTGTACTTCCATGACCGCGATCCCGAAAGCCTGCCTCTGGCAGTGAAGGTTGCACAATGGACCATCGAACACATGCAGGACCGAACGGGCTACTTCTACTATCGCCGCTATTCGCGGTGGCTGGTCAACAAGACTCCCACACTGCACTGGGGACAGGCGACGATGATGTGCGCGCTCGCCGGACTGTACAAGTTGTTGTCCAGCAGCGGGAACCCGGCCTGAAGAAGAAAGTCCTGATCATTGTGGAAAACCTGCCCGTGCCTTTCGATGGACGGGTGTGGAAAGAGGCCTGCTCGCTCGAGCAGGAAGGCTACCAGGTCACCGTATTGTGCCCCAAAGGCAAGGGCTACGAGCGCGGCTATGAGCTGCTCGAAGGGGTTCATATTTACCGCCATCCCATGCCGGCCGAAGGCAACAGCCCAGTGGGATATCTGTGGGAGTACGGCACGGCGCTGGCCTGGGAGTTTCTATATAGCTGGTGGATCTATCTGCGGCACGGATTTCACGTCATCCAAGGCTGCAACCCTCCGGACAACATCGTTTTTGTAGCGCTGCCCTTCAAGCTTTTCGGAGTGAAATATATCTTCGATCATCACGACGCCAACCCGGAGCTTTATCTTTCGAAGTACGACAAGAAGAATTTCTTCTATCGCGCCCAGGTCTGGCTGGAAAAGCTGACCTACCGCTTCAGCGATGTGGTCATGACCACCAACCACAGCTACGGAGAACTCGCCGTCCAGCGTGGCGGCCACGATCCCCAGGACGTATTCACGGTTCGCAACGGCCCCGATTTGAGCACCTTCAAGCCCGTGCCCGCGAAGCCTGCACTCAAGTATGGCAAGCCTTACCTGGTCGGCTATGTGGGGAACATGAGCATTCAGGAGGGATTGGACATCCTGCTGGAAGTGGCGCTGCACCTCAAGAACCAGGGACGCCGTGACATTCATTTCACCTGCGTCGGCGGCGGGCCCGGCCTCGCCGGACTGCGGCAGATGGTGCAGAACAAAAATCTCGGCGACATGGTCAACTTCACCGGGCGCGTTCCCGACGCCGAGTTGCTGGATATTCTTTCCACCGCCGATGTCTGCGTGAATCCCGACAAGCCGTGCGAGATGAACAATATTTCCACCATGATCAAGATCATGGAATACATGGCGCTGGGCAAGCCCATCGTGCAGTTCGATCTGAAAGAAGGACGTTTCAGCGCCCAGGATGCGTCTTTGTACGCGGACAGCGGCAACCAAGTCGCCGATTTTGCCGCCAAGATCCTTTGGTTGCTGGAACATCCAAAGGAAAGAAAAATGATGGGCGAATTCGGGCGGAAAAGGGTTGAAGAAGAACTGGCCTGGGAGTATTCTGTGCGCAATCTGCTCGGGGCGTATCGCCGGGTTTTTGACAAAGGGACGCACTGAAGATGAGGCGCGCAGTGATCGTCCCGCCGGCTATCGATGCTTGGTAGCCAGAGACTCGGCTTCGGATGGCTTACGTCGGCGGCTTCATCAGCGCCGGCTCCGGAATTTTCCCGCCGGCAGAAAATCTCGCAGGCAAAGCTGGTTTCCTAGCGATCACACTCGTGTTGTTTCCGATCGTGCATCGCCTAGGTCCAGACTCGGGTTCTTTATCATGGAATCAAGGGATACGTTTCTCGACGAGGTGGGTGGTGGTGTGCGCGAGGCCATGCTTGACCCGCGCGTCTGGGACAGGCGGCAGAGCACGCCGCGCACTGCGGATTCGATCAATCCGTCGCCGGCGCTCAGCCAGTTCCTGACTGACCGTTTTCGTTGCCGCAGCGTCGATGTCGCGGAGTTCGCAGTCGCCGAAGATTTATCCTTTGACTCAGGTTTTTTCCGCTTCGGCGCGGACGTCGTTTGTTACGGGCAGTGTTCTTCCGGGGCTCCGGCAAAAGTGGCCACAGAGCCTTTGCACGAAGCGCTCGATCATGTGATTGCTGGAGCAGGGAACGTCCAGCTTCCGTTCGATCCAGTGCAAGTGGTCGACAACCTGCGGTGCGAGCGTTATCTGGAAAACTCGCTGCCCGCCAACCGTTTCTTTCGCAACGCTTACTACCGGATGCGGCCGCTGCTGCCGGTTTCGGTGCGCCGGCATTTTCAAAAGTTGTATCTCAGCGGCTGGAACCGGATATCGTTTCCCGCCTGGCCGGTAGACCGCACGGTCGAGAATATCTTCGAACGGATGCTGATTCTTTCCATGCGGTCGTGCCAAGTGGACCGTCTGCCCTTCATCTGGTTCTGGCCGGAGGGCGTGGGCAGCTGCACCATGATCACTCACGACGTGGAAACTCCCGCCGGGGTGGATTCCTGCACGCAACTGATGGATCTGGCGGATTCGTTTGGCATCAAAAGTTCTTTTCAGATCGTGCCCGAAGACCGCTACCCAGTTCCGGCCTCGCTGCCACAATCCATTCGCAAGCGCGGCTTCGAGGTGAATGTCCACGACCTGAATCATGACGGGCACCTGTTCAGCGACCTGCAGCAGTTCCTCGAGCGCGCCGACCAGATCAACCGCTATGCCCGCGAATTCGAAGCTCGAGGCTTCCGCGCCGGAGTGATGTACCGCAACGTCGACTGGTTCGACGCGCTGGATGTTTCCTACGACATGTCCATTCCCAACGTCGCGCACCTCGATCCGCAGCGCGGCGGCTGTTGCACGGTGCTGCCTTTTTTTGTGGGGAACCTTTTGGAACTTCCCCTGACCACGACCCAGGATTACTCGCTTTTCCACATTCTGAACGACCGCTCGATCCGGCTGTGGAAAGAACAGATGGCCCTGATCCGCGAAAAACATGGCTTGGTCAGCGTGATCATTCATCCCGACTACTTCACTCATCGCGCGGCGCGCCGCCTCTACGCGGGCTTGCTGGAATACGTCTCCGAATGGCGCTCGCGGGGCGAGACCTGGATCGCTTTGCCCAGAGAAGTCGACGCCTGGTGGCGGCAGCGCAGCCAGATGGAGTTGGTGAAGACGGAAAGCTCCTGGAGCATCGAGGGTGCGGGGAGTGAGCGGGCGAGAGTGGCTTGGGCGGTTCTCGACGGCGGCCGGCTCCAGTATGAGCTAGGCTAGACTCTTAGGAGCACATTCGTGTCTTCCTGGAGCTCTGGCCATCGGAGTGAATTTCCACTTCATTAACCCGCTCGCCGACCCTCGCTGGGATGCCCTGGCGGGGCGCCATCCGCGAGCCTGCGCATTTCATCAGCGGGGTTGGTTGCAGGCGTTGGCGCGTACCTACGGTTACGAGCCTCTGGCGCTGACCAGCGCTTCCGAGGGCGAAGCGTTGCAGGACGGCATGGTTTTCTGCCGGGTGGCCAGTTGGATCACGGGAACCCGTTTGGTATCGCTGCCGTTTACCGACCATTGTCACCCTCTGCTGAGCCAAGCCGGGGAGGCGGCGGAGTTCATGAACTGGCTGGGCGCAGAATCCGGCCGCCGCGGCTGGAAGTACGTCGAACTCAGGCCGCTATCAACCCTGAGCTGTCCGGCTTCCGGCTGGCGGGCGGGGCAGACATACGCCTTCCACCAACTCGATCTGGCGCCCGGGTTGGAGCAGATTTTTCGCGGGCTGCACAAGAATTCTATCCAGCGGAAAGTGCAACGGGCGGAGAGAGAAGGCCTGGTCTACGACAGCGGGCGCTCTGCTCAGATGGTGGACGAGTTCTATCGTCTGGTGCTGATGACGCGCCGGCGCCAGTTATTGCTGCCGCAGCCCCGGCGCTGGTTCCAAAACCTCGCCGAATCCATGGGTGAGAGCCTGCAGATCCGGCTGGCTAGAAAGAAAGAGGGCGCAGCGATCGCGGCAATTCTCACTCTGCGGCATGGCGCCACCGCGATTTACAAATACGGATGTTCCGACGAGAAATTCCATAACCTGGGCGGCATGCCGTTTCTCTTTTGGCGGCTCATCGAGGAAAGCAAGGCCGCGGGCGCCGCGCAGATCGATTTTGGCCGCTCCGACCTCGACAACCCGGGCCTCATTACTTTCAAAGACAGGCTGGGCGCAAAGCAAAGTGTGCTTACCTATCAGCGCTTCACGAGCCGCGCAACGGACGCGGCGCACTGGAATCACCGTACTCTGCGGCGATTCATCTCGCTTCTGCCGGATGCGGTTTTGTCCAGCAGCGCGAACATTCTCTACAAGCATGTCGGGTGATGGCTCCTTGCCCGTCTATTATGGTTTGACTGACACCGGCTCGTAATTACACAGAAATTGCCGATCGATGAAGAACGCTCACTGGAAGGCGCAGCCCCCGCTACAGGTCGGAGCTGATTCCTTCTTGATCAAAGAAGCCTTACCCTCGGCGGAGACGCTGAGCCGGGCCGTGCACGACCGCTACCGCTGTCCTGAGCGTTTTCTGGACTTTGCGTTGAGCGGGGAACTGTCCTCGAGCCCGGGATACTTTCGCTTCGGCCCGGATGTCGCTTGCTATGGGCGCTCATGCGGGATAACGCGCGCCGCAGAATTCGAATCTCTTTCCCCTTCGCAAGACAACGGCGTCGAGCAGGCTGTGCTCGAGGATGGCCGATTGAGCTTGCCGTTCGATCCGAGCGAAGTGATCGACAACCTCCGCCTGGAACGTTACGCCGCTGGTCACAGTACAGGATCGAACTGGCAGAATATTCTGCGCAAGATTTACTACCTGGTGCGGCCGCTGACTAACCTGTCCATGCGACGGCAAATCCAGCAGTTCCGGGCGCGCAATTGGCAAAAGCGCGCCTTCCCGCACTGGCCGGTTGACACGACGGTAGAGAATCTTTGCGAAACCCTGCTGCGTTTGTCGCTCGAAGCCAAAGGAGTGGATCGCATTCCGTTCGTATGGTTCTGGCCGCAAGGCGCCCGCGGCTGCATGATCATGACCCACGACGTGGAGAACGCCGAGGGACGCGATTTTTGCTCCCAGTTGATGGACCTGGACGATGCTTTTGGAATCAAGGCTTCGTTTCAAATCGTTCCCGAGAAGCGCTATGCGGTTCCGCGAAAATTCCTGAACGAAATTTCCCACCGGGGATTCGAGATCGAAGTGCAGGACCTGAACCACGATGGCCGGCTGTTCGACCACAAGGAAGAATTTCTGCGTCGGGCCGCGATCATCAACTGCTACGCGGCCGAGTTTGGGGCGAAAGGATTTCGAGCCGCAGTCCTGTACCGGAACCCGGAGTGGTTCGACGCGTTGGACTTCTCCTTTGATATGTCGATTCCCAACGTCGGCCATCTCGATCCCCAGCCCGGCGGCTGCTGCACGGTGATGCCTTATTTCATCGGGGATATGCTCGAACTCCCGGTCACCACGATTCAGGATTATTCGCTGTTTCATATTTTGAATCAGCGTTCGATCGATCTGTGGAAGACGCAGATCGATTTGATCCTCAAGAAGCATGGCATGGCCAGCTTCATCGTTCATCCCGACTACGTTATGGAGCCGGAGACGCAGGCGGTTTATCGCGAATTGCTGGGCTACCTGCAAAGTCTGCGCAAAGAACAAAACGTGTGGGCGGCGTTGCCTCGGGAGGTCGATTCCTGGTGGCGGGCGCGCAGCAAGATGTCGGTGGTCGAGAACGGCGCGGGGTGGCGGATCGAGGGCGAAGGCGCCGAGCATGCCACACTGGCCTACGCGAAGATTGTCGACGGCAAACTAATTTACGAACTGGCGCGGGCCACCTCAGCGGCTCGGTCTCGATAAATCGACCACCAAAATCATAAACCTCCCCTTGTTGAGTACCTTCCTGCTGGCAATCGCTGTCCGCCAAACCACTGACTTCGGTGGACTCGCTTCTGTGGAGGCGGCTTGAAGCCATTCGACGCTCAAGGTGACTTCCGCCCAATCGCCACCGATGGCGATGGAGTGCTGCGGCGCCTCGCCGTCCGCGGCGCTGGGGTTACGCTTCTGTCGTCGGGCCTGGGATTGGGCATTCAGGTGGTCGCCACGATCGTCCTGGCGCGGCTGCTCACGCCTAAGGATTTCGGGCTGGTGGCAATGGTCACCACCTTCAGCCTGCTGCTTTTGAACGTTGGGGTCAATGGGTTGACCGAGGCCGTTATCCAGTGCGAGAAAATCGATCACGCGCTGGCCAGCAATCTGTTCTGGATCAACTTAGCCGCAGGCATCGTTCTGAGCGCGGGATTTGCGGCCGCCGGATCGTTGCTGGCACGGTTTTACCACGATGCGCGCGTGGCGGGAGTTGCCGCCGGCTTGGCGGCGACAATTTTCCTTACCAGCACGTCGGTTCTGCACCTGGCTCTACTGAAGCGGGCGATGCGGTTCTCGGCAGTTTCCGCCAATGAGATCTTTGCCCGAGGGGTTGCTGTGGCCATCTCTATCCTGCTGGGATTGGCGGGGTGGGGCTATTGGGCGCTGGTTGCGGGGGCCATCTCGCTGCCGCTCAGCGCTTCCATCGGTGCCTGGCTTCTATGCCGATGGATGCCAGGGCGGCCTGGGCGCGCCGCCGGCACGGGCGCGATGCTGCGCTTTGCGACTCACACCTACGGTTGCTTCAGCATCAATTACTTTGCCCGGAACATGGATAACGTCCTAGTGGGGTGGCGCTTTAGCGCCTACTCGCTGGGCCTCTACAAGAAGGCGTATGACCTGTTCGCTCTTTCCGCCGGACAGTTTGTTGCCCCGCTTTCGGATGTCGCGGTATCGGCGCTGAGCCGCCTGCGGCGCGATTCCCTCGAGTACCGCCAGTGTTTCCTCTCGTCTCTGGGAGTGGTCGCATTCCTGGGCATGGGATTAGGCGCGGGCCTCACGCTGGCAGGCAATGATTTGATTCGCCTGCTGCTCGGCCCGGGCTGGGCGGGGGCGGGCAGAATCTTCACATTCTTCGGTCCCGGCATCGGGATCATGATTCTTTACCGCACTCATGGTTGGATCCATCTTTCGATCGGCCGCGCCGACCGCTGGTTTCGTTGGGGAATCGTGGAATTTGTGGTGACCGGGCTGCTTTTTATCCTGGGATTGCACTGGGGGCCGGGAGGAGTCGCGCTGGCCTGGACGGCGTCCTTCTGGATTCTGACGGTGCCCGCACTCTGGTATGCCGGGAGACCTGTAGGTCTCAAGATCAAGCCCGTACTTGGGGCGGTGTGGAAGTACGTTCTTGCCTCTGCCTTGGCGGGCTGTGCCACTGCGGCAGCGGTCCGTGGAACTGGGTTCTTAGGAGCAGCGCAGGGCGTGGGCGGGGCAGCGGCTCGGATTGCGATGGTCTCGCTGACGTTCGGAGCTTTGTACGTCAGTGCCGTGATTCTTTTGCACCGGGGTTACGCTCCGCTTTACCAGATCGCAGGGCTGCTGCGGGAGATGATGCCATCGGCTAAGCGTTCCGAACCGTTGTCCGATGTCTCCACCGCCATTACCGTGACGGCCGAACTTGGTCCGCTGGGAGATCGCGCAACCTCGCCAATCGTGGCGGAAGCAGTTGGCAAGAAGGCCCGCGCCGCGGCAGCAGGAGCGGAAGGAAGAAAAACGGCCTGACGGCGTGTAACTGACTTCTCCTTCGTGTCATGCTGAGCCGAGCCAGAGTGAGCGGAGCGAGCACCGGCGGAGTCGAAGCATCCCTACGCGCAAGGTCAGTGCCGGAGGTCGGGATTCTTCCCACTTCGCTACCCCTCAGTGCTGGAGTGACATTCCATTTCTCTGTATTCACTATTTCTCTATGACCTTTCAAGAAACCAAGCTTCCGGGAGTCTTCGAGATCGACCTCGAACTCAAGTGCGACGAGCGCGGATTTTTTGCCCGCAGCTGGTGCCAGCAGGAATTCGAAAAGCAGGGACTAAATTCGAGCCTGGCGCAGTGCAGCGTTTCGTTCAACGTAAAAAAGGGCACGTTGCGGGGCATGCACTTTCAGGCCGCGCCGTCGCCGGAGACCAAAGTTGTGCGCTGCACCATGGGCGCGATCTACGACGTGGTCGTCGACCTGCGCCCCGAGTCGCCCACCTTCAAGCAGTGGATCGGTGTAGAGTTGACGCCGCAAAACCGGCATATGGTGTATGTTCCCGAGGGGTGCGCGCACGGATTTCTGACCCTGCAGGACGACGTCCGAAATTTTCTACCAGATTTCCGAGTTCTTCGCTCCGGAGTTGTCGCGGGGAGTGCGCTTCAATGATCCCGCCTTCGGAATTGTCTGGCCGGAAAAAGTGCAGGTGATTTCCGAGCGCGACCGCACCTATCCTGACTTCGAATAGACGCCATGGCACTGCTGCAAGAACTCGATCAGCGGGACATACCGGAAGTAGGCCAGGAACTGCACCGTTTTGCGGCCGAGCTTTACCCGATCTGCCGGAGCATTACCGGCGACGGCATCCGGCAGACTCTGTCTTTGATCGGCGGACGCATTCCGCTGCAAACTTTTGAAGTGCCGAGCGGAACTCCGGTCTTCGACTGGACGGTTCCGCAGGAGTGGAACATCCGCGATGCGTACATCAAAGATTCCAGCGGCCGGCGCGTGGTGGACTTCCAGAAGTGCAACCTGCATGTGCTGAATTACAGCGTGCCGGTGCGCGCGACCATGCCGCTCGCGCGAGCTTAAGCCGCATCTGTTTACGCTGCCCAATCATCCCGACTGGATTCCGTACCGGACTTCTTACTACAAGAAGGACTGGGGATTCTGCCTGACGCACAACCAGATGCTGGCGCTGGCGGACGGCGAATACGAAGTCTGCATCGATTCGTCGCTCGAAGACGGGCACTCTAACTTACGGCGAGTGCTTCCTGCCGGGCGACTCTGCCGAGGAAGTTCTGATCTCCTGCCACGCCTGCCATCCCTCGCTCGCGAACGACAATCTGTCCGGCATCACCGTGGCGACGCATCTGGCGCAGCTTTTATCGGGCAAAAAGCTGCGTTATTCGTACCGCTTCGTATTTCTTCCCGGCACCATCGGCGCGATCACCTGGCTGGCGCAGAACCGCTCGACCGCCGGGCGCATTCGCCATGGGCTGGTGCTGACCGGCATCGGCGACGCCGGCGGCTTCCACTACAAAAAGTCGCCGCCGGGGAGACGCCGAAATCGACCGCGCCGCGGCGCATGCTCTGCGCCACTACAGCGACGACAAGCGAGATTCTGGAATTTTCTCCGTATGGATATGACGAGCGGCAATATTGCTCTCCGGGATTCAATCTTCCCGTGGGCTGCCTGATGCGCAGCGTGTGGGGAACTTTTCCCGAGTACCACACCTCCGCCGACAATTTGGATTTCATCCGGCCGCAGTCGCTTGCGGAGTCGCTGCGAGTCTGTGCCGCCATCTTCGATGTGCTCGAAGGCAACCGGCGATATTGCAATCAGAGTCCTTACTGCGAACCGCAACTGGGGAAGCGCAATCTCTACCGTTCGACGGGCGGCGAATCCATTGGAGCGGAAATCAACGCGCGCCTCTGGGTGCTGAATTTTTCCGACGGCGAGCACTCTCTGCTGGATATTGCCGAACGCTCCGGCGTGCCGTTCGCGGCCATCCGTCAGGCGGCGGATTTGCTGGAAGAAAGCGGGTTGCTGGTTCCGGTTCCAGAGGGCGCGAGGTAGAAATGAGCGTCCGGCTTCTCTCGACTACGGTCACACGCTGTGACAACTCTTACAATTGCGGAACTCTGTCATCCTGAGCGAAGTCGGGCGGCGCGCGCTTAGCGCGACGCCCGCGAGTCGAAGGACCCCGATCAGGCCGGCAAACGCTACGGACGCTGCAAGGCGTTTCCTCGATGGCTTGTACAAAGCGCAGTGAGAATCCCCTGCAATGCCACTGCCGCCCGACACGGACGCGGGGTCCTTCGACGGCGCCGGAGCTGCGTTTCGCTTGCTCCGGCTGGCTCAGGATGACAAGGGTTTAAACGCATCAAAAGTCACAGCCTCCTCAGGTGACAGAGGGATGGAGCGCACCCGTCAAGACCGTTAGTAATCCCCTCGAGGTTACCTCCCGTCTGTGACCAAGGTGCCATTGCACCTCAAGGGTTTACATGTAAGGATGGGGCGATTCGACCGGAAAATGCTGCAAAATCCGGGTTTCAAGCCCAGGATTGAAGCTGGAACCTGGGGAAAGATTCGCTTATCTGGGGTCATTCTCTGCGCGGCGGTGAGGTTCGTGGGCAGTGCTGATTCAGCGGGCTGTTGACCAAGTGTTGCAGTTGTCATTCTGAGGGCGCAGCGACGAAGAATCTGCTGTCTGCCGCTGGCAAGAGAAAGCAGATTTCTCGTTACGCTCGAAGTGACAATACGAGAGGAGTGGAATGAAAATACTTTTGACTGGCCACAAAGGCTATATCGGCGCGGTTGCCGGACCCGTTCTGCGGGCTGCCGGACATGAAGTTGTCGGCTTCGACACCGACCTTTACGGCGATTGCGATTTCGGCAAAGCGGCGCCGGAGATTCCCGAGATCCGCAAAGATATTCGCGACGTGACCAAAGCGGACTTGGCCGGCTTTGACGGAGTATTGCATCTGGCGGCTCTGTCGAACGATCCGCTGGGAAACCTCAACGCCGACCTTACCTACGATATCAATCACCGCGCCTCGGTGAAGTTGGCCCAGGCCGCCAAACAAGCCGGAGTCAAGCGTTTTGTCTTCGCGTCGTCGTGCAGCACGTATGGTGCGGCCGGGGACGAGTTTCTGGACGAGACCGCGCCTCTGAATCCGGTGACGGCTTATGCCGAGTCTAAAGTTTGGGTGGAGCGCGATGTGATGCCGCTCGCCGACGACAATTTCAGCCCAGTGTTTATGCGCAACGCGACCGCCTACGGCGCCTCTCCGCGCCTGCGGCTGGACGTGGTGCTGAACGATTTCGTGGCCTCGGCGATGACCACGGGCCGGGTCTACATCAAGAGCGACGGCACGCCCTGGCGCCCGATCGTGCATATCCGCGACATCATCGCGGCGGCTCTGGCGGCGCTAGAAGCTCCGCGGGACGCGGTCCACAATCAGACCTTCAACGTGGGCCAGACCAAGGAAAACTACCGCATCAGCGAACTGGCTGACATGGTTGCGGAAGTCGTTCCCGGCTCGCGCATCGAGTATGCTCCCGGCGGCGGCCCCGACAAGCGCTGCTACCGCGTGAGTTGCGACAAGATCGAGCGCATGCTGCCCGGCTTCCAGCCGCAGTGGACCGCCCGCAAAGGCGCGCACGAACTCTACGACGCCTATCGCGCCGCTGGACTGACGCGCGAAGACCTGGAGCGCGGCCGCTATTTCCGGATCAACAATATCCAGCGTCTGATGAAAGCCGGGAAGCTGGACAATTCCTTGCGCTGGAGCCGTCAGCCGGTGGAGACCACGGTAGGCGCCTGAACCAGAAACCTGATCGGCATTAGAGACGCATACAAAATTTAGAAAAGGGCCAATGACCATGACCACGCTTACCGCCGCCAGCCCAACCACAACCACGAGTTCCTCGGACAACCAGCCAAAGTCGAGCGGCCAGAAATGCCGGTTTTGCGGCAAAGGCCTGACTCAGACCTTTGTCGATCTGGGGATGTCTCCCCTGTGCGAGACCTATCCGGCGGCCGACGACCTAATCGCGGAGAGACCTACTATCCGCTGCACGTCTACGTTTGCGAGCAACTGCTTCCTGGTGCAGCTCGAAGAATACGAGAGCCGCGAAGCCATCTTCAGCGACTACGCTTATTTCTCGTCCTTCTCCGATTCCTGGCTGAAGCACTGCGAGACCTATTGCGACAAGATGATTGCGCGCTTCGGCTTGAACCAGCAGAGCTTCGTGGTCGAAGTCGCCAGCAACGACGGCTATCTGCTGCAGTATTTCGTGAAGCGCAACGTGCCGGTGCTGGGCATCGAGCCGGCGGCGAACGTAGCCAAAGTGGCCGTGGAGAAAGGCGTTCCCACGCTGGTGGGGTTTTTCGGCACGGAGCTGGCGAAGGAGCTGGCGGCTGAGGGACGGAGCGCCGACCTGGTTCTCGGCAACAACGTGC
The DNA here is from genome assembly GCA_963735545.1 of uncultured Acidobacteriaceae bacterium. Lineage (GTDB taxonomy): Bacteria > Acidobacteriota > Terriglobia > Terriglobales > Acidobacteriaceae > PALSA-270. The sequence goes on along the minus strand of CAVTLU010000020.1, from coordinate 210,085 downwards.
TGGCGCAGGTTCCCGACCTGAACGACTTCGTCGAAGGACTCAAGATTCTGCTCAAGCCCGAAGGCGTTCTGACCCTCGAGTTTCCGCACCTGCTGCAGTTGATCGAACTCAACGAGTTTGACACCATCTACCACGAGCACTTCTCGTATTTCTCCATGCTCACCACCGTCAAGATCATGGAAGCGCACGGGCTGAAAGTATTCGACGTGGAGGAACTGAAGTCGCATGGCGGCTCGCTGCGCGTCTATGCCTGCCGCAAGGAGAGCAAGACGCATGCCGTCGGCCCCAACGTGGCGAAGGTTCTGGCCGACGAGAAAAAAGCCGGCCTGGACTCGGCCGAAGGTTACGAAGGCTTCGCGCAGCAGGTGAAGGAAACGAAGCTGGCGCTGCTGGACTTTCTGCTGAAGGCGGCGAAAGAGGGCAAGAGCGTCGCCGGCTACGGAGCGCCCGGCAAGAGCGCGACCCTGCTGCACTACTGCGGCATCGGCAAGGACTTGATCGAATACACGGTGGATCGCAGCCCCTACAAACAGGGACGATTTCTGCCGGGCAGCACATTCCGATTTATCATCCCGACCGGATCCGCGAAACCAAGCCGGACTATCGTGGTGATCCTGCCCTGGAACCTGAAGGACGAAATCATGGAGCAGCTGCAATTCATTCGCGAGTGGGGCGGACGTTTCGTCGTGCCGATTCCGAAAGTCGACCATTTATTGAGACGCAGCGCAGGGAGGTGAGCGATGAAAGTGGTTCTGTTTTGTGGCGGAGCCGGCATGCGGCTCCGGGGATACGCCGACGATGTCCCAAAGCCCATGGTGCAGATCGGCACGCGCCCGATTCTGTGGCACCTGATGAAGTACTACGCCCACTTCGGACACAAGGATTTCATTCTGTGCCTGGGTACAAGGGCAACGTGCATCAAGGATTATTTCCTGCAACTACGACGAAGCGGTCTCCAACGACTTCGTCTGGTCGAAGGGCGGCAAGAATATCCAGTATCTGAACCGCGACATCGACGACTGGACGATCACGTTTGTGGAGACCGGGGCCACGCTCGAATATCGGCGAACGGCTGAAGGCGGTCGAGCCGTATCTGCAGGGCGAAGAGATGTTCCTGGCCAACTACGGTGACGGGCTGAGCGATGTGCCGCTGCCTGCCATGATCGACACGTTCCGCAAGAGCAACGCGGTTGCATCGCTGCTGCTGGTGCAGCCAACCGCGAGCTTCGACCTGGTCAGCGTCAGCGACCAGGGGCACGGTCAGCGACATTCGCGCGCTGACTCAGACCGATATCTGGATCAACGGCGGCTTCTTCGTGATGCGCAACGAAATTTTCAATCATATGCGAGCCCGGCGAGGAACTGGTACGGGAGCCCTTCCAGCGGCTGATCGCAGAAGCAAGCTCTGCTGGCGTACAAGTACACCGGCTTCTGGCAGTGCATGGACACTTTCAAGGACAAGCAGCGCCTGGACGAACTGAACCAGGGCACCGCGCCCTGGAAGGTCTGGAATCACGCCACGAAGCGCCGGCGAACCACGCCGAGCTGGCAGCAAGCCGCCTATGATCCGCCTGAATCTGGAACGAGCGGCTACAGGGCCGCTGAAGATCCTGTGTCTGGGCTGCCATTCCGACGACATCGAAATTGGTTGTGGCGGCACCATTCTGCGCCTGGCGGAACAATATCCGGGCTGCGTGTTCCATTGGGTGGTGTTCAGCGCGATTGGAGTGCGGGAAGCGGAAGCGCGGCGCGGCGGCCGATCTGTTCGCCGGCGAGAAGCGGACTGAAAGGCCCCATCCTGAAGACTTTCCCGGACGGATTCATGCCGTTTGTCGGCGCGGAAGTAAAAGCGGTTTTTGAAGAACTGAAGTCCGTCTCGCCCGACCTGATTTTCACTCACAACCGCAAGGACGCGCATCAGGATCATCGCCTGATTGCGGAATTGACCTGGAACACGTTTCGCAATCATCTGATCCTGGAATACGAAATTCCGAAGTACGACGGCGACCTGGGACAGCCGAACGTGTTCGTGCCGCTTACGGCGGAAATGTGCAACAAGAAAGTCGACTACCTGATGGAAGCCTTCCAATCGCAGCACAGCAAGCGCTGGTTTCAGCGGGACACCTTTCTTTCCCTCATGCGGCTGCGCGGGATGGAATGCAACGCTCCCAGCGGTTACGCCGAAGCTTTCTACTGCCGCAAACTGGTGCTGTAAGTTGAGCCCTCACCACGCCACGAATCGCAATTGCAGAACTGGCCACAACATGACTCGCCGTAATACGACTCGCCATAACGCGAACCAGGCCATGAAAGCGGATATTCGTTCCAAACACCGCTGCTCCGCGTCTGCGCAAGGGCAAGGCGCGAAATGAAAGACCTGAAGCAAAGAACGCTCCGCGGCGGCCTCGCCAAAGTCTTTGCCCAGGGAGGGAATTTCGTCCTGCGCGTGGGCTCGCTGATGATTCTCGCCCGCCTGCTCGAGCCGCGCGATTTCGGGCTGGTGGGCATGGTTACGGCCTTCACCGGCGTCCTGAACCTGTTCCGCGACTTCGGGCTGTCGACCGCGACGGTGCAGCGCCAGAACGTCACCGAAGAGCAGATTTCGACTTTGTTTTGGATCAATATCGCGGTGGGCGGAACCATTGGCCTGCTGCTGCTTGGGATGTCGCCGCTGGTGGTGCGCCTGTACCACGAGCCCCGGCTTCTGAGCGTGACCGCGGTGCTGTCGATGAGCTTCCTGTTCAACGCGGCCGGCGTGCAGCACTCCGCCATCCTGCAGCGCGCCATGCGTTTTACCGCCATCGCGACCATCGACATCATTTCGCTGTTGATCAGCACTACGGTCGGCATAGTGATGGCGCTGCGCGGTTACGGATACTGGGCGCTGGTCACGATGACGGTTCTGCTTCCGTTTCTCACCACCATCGGTTTATGGACGACCACCGCCTGGCTGCCGGGAAGGCCGCACCGGAAGGCCGGCATCCGCTCCATGATGCGCTTCGGCGGCACCATCACGCTGAACAGCCTGGTGGTCTATGTTGCCTACAACATGGAGAAGGTTTTGCTGGGCCGTTACTGGGGAGCGGCGGCGATCGGGTTTTACGGACGCGCCTACCAGCTCATCAATATTCCTACCGACAATCTGAATTCCGCGGTCGGCGAAGTCGCTTTCTCGGCGCTGTCGCGGGTGCAGGACGATGCCCGCCGTCTACGCAGCTACTTTCTCAAGGGTTATTCTCTGGTACTGGCACTCACGGTGCCGATCACCATCGTCTGCGCTCTCTTCGCCCGGGACCTCATTTTGGTTCTGCTGGGGCCGAAGTGGAACGACGCAGTGGATATTTTCCGCTTGCTCGCTCCCACGATTTTAGTTTTCGCCATGATCAATCCGTTGTCATGGCTGCTGTTTTCGACCGGGAAAGTGGGCAGAAGCCTGAAAGTCGCCCTCGTGATTGCGCCCCTGGTCATCGGGGCATACCTGCTGGGATTGCCATACGGGCCGAAGGGCGTGGCCTTCGCCTATTCGGCGGCGATGACGATTTGGGTGATTCCTCAAATTCTCTGGTGCGTCAGTGGCACCCCGATTTCTCCACGGGATATTTTTGTGGCTGCCGGACGGCCGTTGCTTTGCGGTTTGACGGCGGCGGCGCTCGCCTTTGGGGTGCAGTACCTTTTCGGCCACGCGCTGCCTCCCGTGTTGCGGCTTTTGGTCGGCGGCACCGTCCTGCTTTCCGTCTATCTCGGGATGCTGCTATATGTTATGAGGCAAAAGTCGTTCTACCTGGATTTGCTCCGCGGATTGAAGGCTGTTCCTACCGTCGACGAAGTAGCCCTGGTTTCAGCGTAGCAAACGCAGGGTTTAATCGAATTTTGCTTCCCATTTCGAAACAGCTGCTAAGATTGATTAGCCACTCCGTTACGAAAGATATCTAGACTTATAGGGTCAGCGCTGAAAGAATTTCTCCAAGCAGGTGTGTACCTGCGCGGCAGGCGTGAGGCCCACGCTTGGAAGCACACCCTCGGCACGGATTATGGCGACTGCATCAGAACCGTTGGTAAGTGTAGTTACTCCTGTCTATAACGGCGCGGAGTACCTGGCGGAATGCATCGAGAGCGTTCTCGCGCAGACCTATACCAACTGGCATTACACGGTCGTCAACAACTGCAGCACTGACGAGTCCCTCGCCATCGCTCAAAAATACGCCGCGCAGGACGGGCGCATTCGGGTCGTAAATAACGACCGTTTCCTGCCCATCATCGAAAACCATAACCACACCATCCGCCAGATTTCCGCGGAGTCGAAGTACTGCAAATTTGTTTTCGGTGACGATTGGCTCTATCCCAACTGCATCGAGGAGATGGTGCGGGTGGGCGAACGGGAGCCGTCGGTCGGGCTGGTGGGCGCCTACACGATGGACGGACAGCAGGTGATCTGGCCAGGTCCGCGCTATCCCGGCCAACGCTACTCCGGGCGGGAGATTTGCCGGAATACGCTGTTGGACGGCCCTTACGTATTCGGGACCATGACCTCGCTGTTGCTGCGCTCTGATCTCGTGCGCAAGCGTGGGATGTTCTTCAATGAACAGAATCTGCATGCCGACCAGGAAAGTTGCTTCGACCTGTTACAGGAGTCGGATTTCGGCTTTGTCCATCAAATTTTGAGTTTCAGCCGGCCACGGGAGAACTCTACGGGGTCGTTTGCCAGCGACTTCAACAGCATCGTGCTGGGGAATACCGTGATCTTCCTGAAGTATGGCCCAGTTTTTTTAGAGGAGGCCAGGTACCAGCAGCGGTGGAAGGAAGTTCGCCGCGAGTACCACCGGATTTTGGCTCACAATGTGCTTCGGCTGCGTACCCGGGATTTCTGGAAATATCACACGGACACGCTGGCGGCTTTCGGCCAGCGGATCGACCGGTGGCTGGTGCTGCGATTGGTTGTGATCGAGGCAGCCAATCGCCTCTTGCACCCCATCCGGTACCTGCGCAAGGGATGGCACTGGTGGTCGCGCGCGCTGGGCGGCTGGTTGGGCCACCGCACGATGAAGGCTCAGCGTTTGCCGTGACGTTTTGGGGCGCCGGGGTTGCAGGAAGGGATAACGAAAGTTGCGGGAAAGGCAAAGCGAGAGAAAGGCTGTGGAAACGCACTAGAAAGGCAGTCTTGAAGTCATCGGCGGCATCGCTCCGCTATCAGAATCCGTGTGGGGCCACGGAAGATTCTGAGTAGTCATGCGGGGAGAAGCAGCCTGGTCGATGGGCAGAGCGGAAGTAAAAAATGAAGATTACGGTCATTCTGTGCACCTATAACCGTTGCCGGAGCTTGGCGAACGCCCTGGAGAGTGTGGCTGCGCAAAAATTCCTGGAGCCGGTCGAGTGGGAAGTCCTGGTCATGGACAATAACTCGAAAGACCAGACACGCGCGGTAATCGATGATTTTTGCGAACGGTACCCCGGCCGCTTTCGTTACAGGTTCGAACCGCAGCCCGGGAAATCCTACGCCTTGAATGCGGCGGTCCGGGAAGCTGAGGGCGATGTCCTGGCCTTCATGGATGACGACGTGACCGTCGAGCCGACCTGGCTGCAGAATCTGACCGCGCCCTTGCACAACAAGGAATGGGCCGGGAGCGGGGGGCGTATCGTTCTAGTGTGGCCTGATTCGGTTCCCCATTGGCTGGCGACCGGCGGGGAGGCTGCGCGTTTACCACTGCCCGAGTTCGACCTGGGGAGAGAGCCAAAAGAACTCACCGAGCCTCCCTTCGGAACCAACATGGCTTATCGAAAGACCATGTTTGAGAAGCATGGCGGTTTTCGAACCGACTTGGGACCCAGCCCGAGAACCGATACTCCGGACTCCTGCGAGGACACCGAGTTCGGCCACCGCTTGCTGACCGCAGGAGAGCGGTTGTATTACGAACCGTCCGCCATCGTGCACCATCCTGTGCCTGCGGACCGCATGGACAAGGCCTATTTTCTGAACTGGTGGTTCGATAAGGGCCGCGGTGACGTCCGCTCGGCGGGCGTCCCTTTGGCTACCAGACTGTGCGTCGGAGGGGTTCCACTGTATCTGTTCCGCCGGCTTGCCGTGTGGACGCTGCGATGGATGATTTCGATAGAGCCGTCCCAGCGCTTTTCCTGCAAGCTGAAAGTTTGGACCAAAGCAGGAGAGATCGCCGAATGCTACCGCCGGACGCATGGGGGAAAGGCCTCCGCGGATCAGCACGATCCGGTGACCGCTCCGCCAAAAAACTCGGTGAAGGCCGCCGCCGCTACTCAGAATTTCCCCGACCCAGTTTGGCACAATCGCTCCGAATGAAGCTGGCCTTCGTCTAAGCTACGTGTTGCGGCAATCGCTGAACATCAAAATCAGTCTATTTAGCCGCTTTCAGCCTCGCGCGAACGACATTTCGAACTCGGGCTCAATTACGAAAGATATCTAGACTTTACGGTCGTCCCCAACCACAATCTCTGTAGGGTGGTCTGTCCCGACGCGGTCCAATCACAGCCTAATGAGCACTCCGTCACAGCCTTTGGTCAGCATTGTCACTCCCGTGTACAACGAGGCGGAGTATCTCGCGGAGTGCATCGAGAGCGTCCTTGCTCAGGCCTATCAGAACTGGGAGTACACGATCGTCGATAATCGCAGTACTGACGAATCGTTGGCGATCGCCCGCTCTTACGCCGCGAAAGACTCTCGAATTCGGATTCACCAGAATCAGCAGTTTCTGGCCGCACTTCCCAACCACAACAACGCATTGCGCCAGATTTCTCCGGCCAGCAAGTATTGCAAGGTTGTTCTGGGCGATGACTGGATCTTCCCCGAGTGCCTGGAGCGAATGGTCGCGGTCGCCGAAAGACATCCCTCAATCGGAATCGTGGGCGCTTATGCGCTGGAGGGAACAAAGGTCTCGTGGGCGGGGCTGCCGCATCCGAGTGTGCTGGTTTCCGGATACGATATCTGCCGCCGGCATCTTCTCGAACAGCTCTATGTGTTTGGCTCGCCCACCTCGGTGCTCTATCGTGCCGATCTGGTCAGGAGTCATGACCCGTTCTACAGCGAAGCCAACATTCATGCCGACACGGAGATATGCTTCGAGCTGCTCAAGACCTCTGATTTCGGCTTTGTACATCAGGTGCTTACTTTCACCCGAGTGCGTCCGGAATCGCGAAGCAAGATTTCTACCGCGCTCCATTCCTTCTACGGCGGCACCCTGCACGATCTGACAAACCACGGCTCTCATTACTTGACTCCCGAAGAGCTTGCCGCCTGCCGGGAAGCGCATTTAGCTGACTATTACAGATTTCTGGGCAAGAGTCTGCTGCAGAGTCGCGACAAGAAATTCTGGGACTATCACCGGAAGAACTTGAACGATCTGGGCGGCGGCTACAGCCGCACCCGGGTGGTCCGTGGGATGCTGCTGGCGCTGGGCAGGGCCGCTCTCGATCCCAGACGCAGCGCCGAGAAACTTTTTAAAGCCGGAGACAAACAGAATGCGCCAGGGCCTAAGCAGTATCCTGGACCAAAGCCAACCGGCATTCCATTGAAGGGGAGCCATAGCTAATGAGTTCAAGCCAGGGCGCAAAGCTCAATCTGAAGGCCGGAGAGTGGGTGGAGGTCCGCAGCCAGGAGGAAATCCTGGCTACGCTGGACGAACGCGGTTGCCTGGAGAATCTTCCGTTCATGCCGGAGATGTTGGCGTGCTGCGGCCAGAGAATGCGGGTCTACAAACGCGCCGACAAAACCTGCGACAACATCGTGCCCTGGGGCATACGGCGGCTGGAGAATTCCGTACACCTGGAAAACTCGCGCTGCGATGGAGCCGGGCATGGTCTTTGCCAGGCCGGATGTCTGATCTTCTGGAAAGAGGCCTGGCTCAAGCGCGCGGGAGACAACATCGTCTCTGCCGCGAGCCTGCGGCCCGCAAACGGCGTGCGCGGACGGAATCCGGGTCTGGTAACGGTTGATAACATCCTGTCGGCTACTCAAAAGACCAACCCGCAGGGCGAAGTGGTGTATTCCTGCCAGGCTACGGAAATGCGCGAGTACACGTCTTACATGAAATGGTGGGATCCGCGCCAGTATGTCCGCGACGTGCGCTCGGGAAACCTCGCCACCGGCCATTCGGATGGTTCACGAGTGGGACGATTCGTCGAGATGGTCCTGGCCCTGTGGCAGGTCGTGCATTCGATCATGTACAGCGTCATCCGCGAGCGCTGGTACATCGACTATCCTCCGATCGTTGGAAAGCAGGCGAAGACTCCCATCGAGATTCTCGACCTTCAACCCGGCGAGGTAGTCCGGGTAAAAAGCAAGGAGGAGATCATCGCCACGCTGGACAAGAACAACCGCAACCGGGGCTTGTTCTTCGACTGCGAGATGCTGCCCTACTGCGGCGGGCTTTACCGCGTTCTGCGGCGAGTCAACCACATCATCGACGAGAAAACCGGAAAGATGATGGACATGAAATATCCCTGCATCGTTCTGGAAGGGGTAATTTGTAAGTCGGACTACCATCGGCTTTGTCCGAAGGCGATCTTTTCATACTGGCGCGAAAATTGGCTCGAACGTGTAGTCGACGTCAAGCTGGAAGCGCCACAGGAACAAATGCAGGAAACCTGCGAGAAGTGCTAAGGGGAGTGAACGAATGAATATCTATATCAATTCCAAGATGAGCGATGACGACCGGCGGCGGGAGCTATACAAGGGATCCATCTTTTCCCATGCGGCAACACCCAGCGCCTTAAAGCTGTGCCATCTGGCTCAGGAGATGATCGAGGAGGCGTTCCCGGCTGTGGATCCGCTCCGTCTGCAGGAAACCGTGCCGGCGGAAAAGTGCGCCGAAATCCTGGCCGTATTGAAGCCGAAGTTCATTCACCATCCCAAAGCCAAGGAATATCTCAAGGGCATGCTCGCCGAGCTTGGATGCGATCTGAAGAAGACTTATTTCGATGTCCCGCGCCTGCGGACCGCCTTTTACGGTGATTACTTAAAGACCGGCATTGCGTACGCGTTTCATCCTCACCGCGACACCTGGTACTCGGCGCCTTTCTGCCAGCTCAATTGGTGGATGCCCGTGTACCCGATCAATGCGGAAAACTGTATGGCGATTCATCCCCGCTACTGGAGCCAGCCGGTGCGGAATGGATCGAGCGAATACAACTATTACAAGTGGAACCTGGAGAGCCGGAAGAGCGCGGCGCAGCACGTTAAGACCGACACCCGCGTCCAACCTCATGCCGAAGAGCCCATGGAGCTCGAGCCGCAAATCCGTCTGGTCAGTGAAGTGGGTGCGGCCTATCAGTTCTCCGCCGCGCAAATGCACTCCACTGTGCCCAACACGTCTCTAGCGACGCGCTACAGCATCGATTTCCGGATCGTGCACCTGGATGACGTTGAGAGCCACACCGGAGCTCCCAACGTGGACTCCGCCTGCACAGGGACCACGATGGGCGACTACTTGAGAGGAACCGACCTCTCTCATCTGCCGGCGGAAGCGATCGCGCCGTATCTCGATGGGACCGAATCCAAGTATGGGTTCTCTCCGGTCGCCGTGGAAGATCGCAGCACGACTTTGACTCGTTAGTTTGCAGTGCGCTTTGGGTGCTCAGCCCGAGCGTGAAAAATGTAGGGCAATTTTAAGGCGACCCGTGCATTGGGTCGCCTTGTTGTTTTTGACTCCCAAGGAAAACCTGCGTATCTGCCCCATTTCCGCCCGGAATTCTCACCACCTTTAGCTAAAGGGCGTTCCTTCCCAGAAGGAGAGTCTTTCTTCTCCCCACCCCCTCAAATTTCTCCCCTATCTCTTCCGACGTCCCATCCGATCGCCTTGTCCATCGAGCCCTTTTGTTTCATAGTTCTGGGTTTCGTTTTGCCAGAGCGATGGGCGGCTCTGAGCCTCCAATTCCCGGGTCGATAGAGATCGTTTCAAGGACGGAAGATGGCTGAAATCCGTTGACTGGCGCGGCATTGACTGTTAAAGTAACAGCCGCGGATGGAGCGTCGCAGCCGGCGATTTCATCCATAGTTACCGCGGAATCGGATAGCACGGCGGTGACTGATCGTGTCCTCCCCCAAGAGTATTGATAGTGCTTTTTTGGCATTGAGTGGGTGTCCCCCAGGTCACCCATATACCTTGGATAGGGCGTCCCCCAGGTCGTCCATCTTCCAAAGGAATCCAACCTGCTAATGGGTCTCCCAAGGGGTCGCCGAACCGTGTCTTCCAATCGCATTCCCTATGCTAATTCTGGTTTTGGCGGCCTGCGCCATTTGGTGGTGCCAGCGCTGCTTCTGGCCTCGACTCTTAGCTCGGCTGCAATCTCGTTTGTGCAAAAAAACCAAGCCGTACCGTCGTCGCCCCAGACTTCGGTGTCCGTTGTCTACAGCGCTGCCCAGGTTGCGGGAGACACTAACATTGTGGCGGTTGGATGGAGCGACATCACGACATCGGTCACCGCCGTGACCGACACTGCGGGCAACGTATACACGCTGGCAATTGGGCCTACACGGCAGGCAGGGGCTCAGAGTCAGTCGATTTACATTGCCACCAATGTGGTCGCAGCGGCTGCCAACGCGAACACCGTAAAAGTAACGTTCAACGCCGCCGCCAACTACCCGGATGTACGCATTCTGTCCTACCGTGGCCTGGATACGGTTTCCCCGCTCGAAGCAGTTGTGGGTGCAGGGGGCACGGGAACGACCAGCAGTTCGGGATCGCTCACCACGGTCAACGCCAATGACTTGTTGTTTGCCGCGAATTGCGTGAGTTCGGTGACGAAATCGGCGGGTACCGGCTTCACCAGCCGGGTGATCACCAGCCCGGATGGCGATATCGCCGAGGACCGCATCGTGACTGCGGCTGGAAGCTACAGCGCCACCGCAACCATGAGCTCCGGCGCCTGGGTCATGCAGCTGGTGGCTTTGAAAGCGGCGGGCTCGACCCCAGTCGCGGCCACGCCGACATTCAGCCCGGTCGCGGGAACCTATACCTCTCCCCAGTCGGTGAGTCTGCTCGATGCGACTGGCGGAGCGACGATTTACTACACCACGGATGGAGTGACGAATCCGACGACTGGCTCGGCGGTGTTCAACCCTGCGTCGCCAATCCAGGTGACCACGCAGACTACGATCAAAGCGATGGCCGTCGCCGCCGGTTTTGCCAATAGCGCGGTGGCGACAGGGACCTTCACCATTCAGGTTCCAGTGGCGGCGACGCCGACGTTCTCCCCTGTGGGGGGAACTTACACTTCGCCGCAGTCAGTGAGTCTGTTGGATGCGACACCGGGTGCGACGATTTACTACACCACGGATGGAGTGACGAACCCAACGGCATCTTCAGCGGTATTCAACCCAGCCCAGCCAATCGCGGTGAACGCGAACATTACGATCAAGGCGATGGCGGCAGCCAGCGGTTTCGCCAACAGCGCCGTCGCGACCGGCGTGTACACAATCCAATTGCCGACGACGGCGACGCCGACGTTCAGTCCGGTTGCGGGAACCTACAATTCCACCCAGTCGGTGACCTTGTTGGATAGCTCCCCTGGCGCGACCATCTACTACACCACGGATGGAGTGACCAATCCGACGACCGCTTCCGCGGTGTTCAGCCCGGGGACCCCGATCCCGGTAAACGCGAGCACAACGATTAAAGCGATGGCGGCCGCCACGAACATGCTCAACAGTGCAGTGGCGACAGGAGTGTTCACGCTGCAGGCGGCGACGCCTGGGTTCACGCCAACACCGGGGACCTACACTGCGGTGCAATCGGTGAGTCTGACGGATGCGACGCCCGGGGCGACGATTTACTACACCACAGATGGAGTGACGAACCCAACCACGGCCTCGCCAGTCTTCGACCCGGCGCAGCCGATCGCGGTGAACGCGAACATGACGATCAAGGCGATGGCGGCGGCGACCGGGTTCACCAACAGCACGGTGGCGACTGGCGTGTACACGATCCAGCTGCCCACCGCGGCGACACCGACGTTCACGCCGGTGGCAGGAACGTATAACACGACCCAGTCGGTGAGCTTGTCGGATACGACCTCGAACGCAACGATCTACTACACCACGGATGGAGTGACGACGCCGACGACGTCGTCGGCGGTGTACAACCCGGCGCAACCGATTCCGGTCACGACGAGCACGACGATTAAGGCGATGGCGGCGGCGAACGGGTTCATCAACAGCGCGGTGGCCAGCGGAATATTCGCGCTGCAGGCGGCGACGCCGACGTTCACGCCAATACCGGGGACCTACACAGCGGTGCAGTCGGTGAATCTGACGGATGCGACGCCCGGGGCGACGATTTACTACACCACAGATGGAGTGACGAACCCAACCACGGCCTCGCCAGTCTTCGACCCGGCGCAGCCGATCGCGGTGAACGCGAACATGACGATCAAGGCGATGGCGGCGGCGACCGGGTTCACCAACAGCACGGTGGCGACTGGCGTGTACACGATCCAGCTGCCCACCGCGGCGACACCGACGTTCACGCCGGTGGCAGGAACGTATAACACGACCCAGTCGGTGAGCTTGTCGGATACGACCTCGAACGCAACGATCTACTACACCACGGATGGAGTGACGACGCCGACGACGTCGTCGGCGGTGTACAACCCGGCGCAACCGATTCCGGTCACGACGAGCACGACGATTAAGGCGATGGCGGTGGCGAACGGGTTCATCAACAGCGCGGTGGCCAGCGGAATATTTACGCTGCAAGCGGCAACGCCGACGTTCACGCCAATACCGGGGACCTACACTGCGGTGCAGTCGGTGAGTCTGACGGATGCGACGCCCGGGGCGACGATTTACTACACCACGGACGGAGTGACGAACCCAACCACGTCATCCCCGCAGTTCAATCCTGCCGCACCGATTCCGGTAAACGGGAACATGACGATCAAGGCGATGGCGGCGGCGAGCGGCTTCACCAACAGCACGGTGGCGACTGGCGTATACACGATTCAGCTACCCACAGCGGCGAACCCAACCTTCACTCCGCTCCCCGGCAATTACACGTCAACCCAGTCCGTGAGCCTGCAAGACTACAACGGCAGGAGCTACGATCTACTACACCACGGATGGAGTCACGAACCCGACGACCTCCTCAACAGCCTATGATCCCGCGGCCCCGATTCAGGTGAGCGCAAACATGACGATCAAGGCCATGGCGGCAGCGAGCGGATTCGCCAACAGCGCAGTGGCAACAGGCGCGTATACGTTCGGAGCGCCAGTCCCCATCTCGTTTGTACAGGTAAACAGCGCTACTCCGAGTTCGCCCCAGACCAGTGTCTCGGTGGCTTACAAGACCGCGCAATTAGCCGGGGACACCAACATAGTAGCGGTGGGGTGGAACGACATTACGTCGTCCGCCATTTCTGTAACTGACACGTCAAAGAATACCTACACGCTCGTCGTTGGACCTACGCGGCAGACGTCGCAGAGCCAATCAATTTTCGTGGCCAAGAACGTTGCCGCTGCGGCTGCGAATGCGAACACGGTCACGGCAAGCTTCGATGCGGCGGCCAAGTATCCTGACGTGCGCATCCTGTCCTACCGGGGATTGGATCCGGTCTCGCCGGTTGAAGCCGCAGTGGGTGCGGGCGGTTCGGGAACCACCAGCAATTCGGGGTCAGTCACTACCACGAACGCCAACGATCTGCTTTTTGCAGCGAACTCAGTGAAGACGACGACAAAATCGGCAGGCACGGGGTTCACCAGCCGCATCATCACCAGTCCGGATTCCGATATTGCCGAGGACCGGATCGTCACCGCAGCCGGGACGTATAGCGCCACCGCGAATATTAGTTCCGGCGCGTGGGTGATGCAGTTAGTCGCTCTGCGGGGTTCAGGGGCGTCCCAGGTAGTAGATACGCAGGCCCCGTCTGCGCCGACGCAACTGGTTGCGACCGCTGTCGCGGGAAACCAAATCAACCTGACTTGGACGGCGTCAATGGACAACGTTGGGGTCACCGCATACCTGATCGAGCGATGCCAGGGAAACGGATGCACGAATTTCGTGCAGGTTAACACCAGCCCATCCAACTCCTACAGCGATCCCAATCTAACCAGCGGCGCAACCTACAACTATCAGGTGCGCGCAACCGATGCTGCGGGGAATTTGAGCGGCTATTCGAATACATACAGTGCGACGGTTGGGGCCGCGGCCTTTTCGCTCACTCCCCAGGTAGTCGCTTTGACTTTCACTCAAACGCAGCAATTCAGCGGCGCCAGCGGCAGTGTGACCTGGATGGTGGATGGCACAGCCGGCGGGTCCGCTTCCTCGGGCACCGTCACCAGCGGCGGTCTCTACACGCCTCCCGCCAGCGTGGGGACGCATACTGTGACCGCAACCAGTTCCACCCAGACAGCCAGCGCCACCGTCTACATCACCAATTACGCGGGAACGTTCATGCGCGATGTTGACAAGCTCCGCACCGGCCTCAACCCGAACGAAACCGTGCTGACGACGAGCAACGTCAATTCGACGCAGTTTGGAAAGCTGTTCAGCTATTCGATTGACGGGGTTTCCGATGCATCCCCGCTGTATGTGCCCAACGTAAGCATTCCGGGGAAGGGTTTCCACAACGTTGTCTTTGTCGCTACTGAACACGACAGCGTCTATGCCTTCGATGCGGACGGACGGCAAACTGCGCCTCTGTGGCAAGACAGCTTCATCAATCCGGGAGCGGGCATCACCACGATGACGCCCAGCAGCGACATCGGCGATTGCTGTCCTTCCGACATGGCTGGGGAGGCTGGCATTACCGGCTCACCCGTGATCGATCCATCGACCGGCACTTTGTACGTCGTAGCTAAGACCAAGGAGGTTTCCGGTGGCTCGACTAACTTTGTGCATCGCCTTCATGCCCTCGACATTACGACCGGTGCGGAGAAATTTGGCGGCCCAATCGTGATTCAGGCCAGCGTATCGGGATCGGGCGATGGAAGTTCGGGAGGGCAAGTATCCTTCAACTCCCTGCATGAGAACCAGCGTGCTGCCCTGCTTCTGAACAATGGCGTGGTCTATATCGCATGGGGAGCGCACGCAGATAAACCCCCCTATCACGGTTGGGTGATGGGATATAACGCGGCCACGCTCCAGCAAGTAATGGCATACAACACCACTCCGAATGCCAGCGACGGAGGCATCTGGCAGAGCGGTGATGGCTTATCTACCGACGCCACCGGGCGCATCTACTTTGTGACCGGCAACGGCACCTTTGACGCCAATAGCGGCGGCAAGGACTATGGGGACTCGATTGGAGTGATCAATCCAAACGGCACGGTCGCGGACTACTTCACGCCTCACGACCAGTCCCGCATGGAATCGCTGGATCTGGACATGGGGTCGGGCGGCATGCTGCTGCTGCCGGATCAGAGCGGTTCCCACCCGCACGAGGGAATCAGCTCCGGCAAGAACGGCACCATCTACGTTGTCGACCGGGATAATATGGGCCACTACAATTCCTCAAACGACAATCAGATTGTCCAGGCCATTGTGAATTCCTTCCCCGGTGGGACCTACGGTACGGGTAACTTCAAAGCGCCGGTGTATTTCAATGGACACGTGTACTTCAGCGCCGACGCCGATAACATCAAGTCTTTCTCCATCAGCAATGGTTTGCTATCTCTGTCGCCGACGTCCCAAACTTCGCTGATCCCCGGCTATCCTGGTTCGACCCTGTCGCTATCAGCCAACGGCACTGCGAACGGTATTTTATGGGTGATAGAACGGATCAATACCGACCAGAACGGAAACGGTTCGGTAGCTCCCGGAATTCTCCACGCGTACAATGCCAACAATCTCGCCACCCAGCTTTACAACAGCAACCAGGCATCGGGAGGTCGCGACGCTTTGGATTACGTGGCCAAGTGGTCGGCGCCATTAATTGTCAACGGCAAAGTCTTCGTGGCGTCCAACACCCGCTTGACCGCTTTTGGATTATTGCCCTAGGCGGCGAACGGCAATTAGGTTCAACGGATGGTAGGTATTTCCAGTTGCTGGCGCTGAGGCCGTTGCAGCCCAAATTCCTGCTCAGCCATTTCTACGATGGACCGGCCGATAGACAGGGAAGCCGTTGCTGCCGGCGACGGGACGTTGCCTACATGCAGCATATTGCCGTTTCTGGAGAACTGAAAGTCGTCCACCAGGAAGCCGTCCCGGCGCAGCGCCTGCGCGCGCACTCCCGAGCCGTCCGCGACCAGGTCGGCGCTTTGAACCTCCGGCACCAGGCGTTGCAGCGCACGCACAAATGCCGGCTTGCTGAATGACCGGTAGAATTCCGCCATTCCATTCCGCCAGTATTTAGCCGCCATACGCCAGAAGCCGGCATACCCCAACGTCCCGGCCATATCCCGCACGCTGACATCAGTCCAGCGGTAACCCTCCCGCTTGAAAGCCAACACTGCGTTTGGACCGGCATCCACGCCGCCATGGATGCGCTGGGTGAAGTGCACCCCCAGGAAGGGGAACCTGGGGTCGGGAACGGGATAGATCAGTGTCTTCACCAGGTATTCCTTAGCTGGGACCAAATCGTAGTATTCACCGCGGAAGGGCACGATCTGGACTTCCGGCTTTTGCCCGGCAATGCGGCTGACGCGATCGCTGTGCAGACCCGCGCAGTTGATCACATATTGCGTTTCGAAAGCGCCGCGAGTGGTTTCGACGACGGTCTGTCCACCGCGATTCTCAAATCCGATTACCTTGGTAGCGGTCTTGACCACACCACCCGCCGCGGCAATGAGTTCCGCATATTTCTCGCACACTGCGGGGTAGTCGGCGATTCCTGTCTCTGGGACGTGCAGTCCGCGTATGCCGTTGCAATGGGGCTCGATTTCGCGGATCTGCTCGGGGCTTAGCACTCTCACTCCCCTAAGGCCGTTGGCCTGGCCGCGCTCGAGCAAAGTTTGTAGCCGTGGAAGCTCGTCCTCCTCGGTGGCCACGATGACTTTCCCGCAAATTTTGTTGGCGATGCCGTGTTTGCGGCAGAACTCGATCATTGCTTTGGCGCCTTCGACGCACAGCCGCGCCTTGAGCGAACCGGGCTTGTAGTAGATTCCGGAGTGAATGACGCCGCTGTTGTGTCCGCTCTGGTGCCGGGCGACGCCATCTTCTTTTTCGACGAGAAGCAAGCGCAAGTGAGGAAAGCTGCTGGTGGCGTGCAGCGCAGTCGCCAAGCCGACTATTCCACCGCCAATTACCACGATGTCGAAGCGCTGATCCGCCATATGCTGTTGTGTCCGATCCCTGATCGATTGGCGCAATTTGTGTAGAGACTATGGATTTTATCGGGAAGCCGCCGAGAAACATAGGAAAGCGGCGGATCTGGCGAATGACCCGCGAAACTAAAGTAATATGGTGCGGGTATTTGCAGCGGCGCCTTGAGCTTATTTCGGCGAGTGTAAGGTGTATTCTGGACAAAATGCCGCCCCCTAGCACTGTCGCTGAGGAAACGAGTCCGGTGTCGAAGTCCGGCATCATGAATCGACGGCACGCGTGTCTGCTGGCTTTGGTGGTGGTCGCCGCCGTCATCTTCCATGGGCCTCTGACGGTCCTGGTCGGATCGTCCATTTCGGTGGAGCAATACTCGCAAATTTTGGTTGTGGTGCCGATCAGTGTTCTGCTTCTCTATATGGAGCGGAAAAAGATCCTGGCCCATGTAGCCTTCAGCGTGCCCGGTGGGGGGGTATACCTGGCGTTTCTGGGTGCGTTTGCCTACGTGGCCAGACACGCGGCGACCATGGACCCGAGCAGCTACATGTCTTTGTCGGTCCTGCTTTTTGCCGGATGCTGCATTTCGGCGTTCTTATTTTGTTATGGAATCCAGGCTGGCCGTGCGGCTGCGTTTCCCCTCTTTTTTCTGATCCTGATGACACCGATGACCGATTCGCTGCGCGAGCGGACCATCACATTCCTGCAGAATGGTTCCGCGGTGGTCACGGACTGGTTTTTTACGGCGGCGCGCATTCCCTTCAGGCGGGAAGGCGTGGTTCTGACCCTGCCAATCGTCACTATTGAAATCGCGCAAGAGTGCAGCGGAATTCGCTCCAGCATCGTATTGTTTCTTGTTGGTCTGGTCCTTGGGAATCTGTATCTGAAGTCGGGGTGGTCGAATCTGGCGTTGGCACTGCTCATGGTTCCGCTTACAATATTCAAGAACGGTATGCGGATCTTTACCCTATCCACGCTGGGCATGTATGTGGACCGGTCATTCCTGACGGGGAATCTCCATCACCACGGAGGATTTGTCTTCTTCGGTTTGGCCTTTGTAGGATTGTGGTTCTTGATTTGGATGCTGCAAAAATTTGAAGGCTTTGCCGCGCGCGCGCAACAGCCAGCCACGAGTTCGGCGTGAACGCCCGGCCACAACAATTCTTAGAGCCAGAGCCCAGGGGGCCCATGCAGGACCACGCTGAAACTCCGTTCGATAGCGTTGAGGGCGCGCACGAGTATCTGAGCCTGCTGGCTGAGGCAGTCCTGGACGCCAAAAACGAAATCGACGCGGATATCAACGCCACACAGGATCCCAAGTTCCCCCGGCGCCTGGAAGCTTTGCGGCTGGTATTTTTTAAATTGGAAAAACTGGAGCAGCACGTAAGAACCAGCCGCCGGCTTTTGAACGACCTGCGTTCGCTGCGCCGCCTTTTGCTGGAAGAGCGCGTGACGCCAAAGTCGAAATAAGTAAGAAGGTAGTAGCGGAACTCCCGGACCCGGCAGCATTTTTCCGAACGAATTTGACCCTCAAGTACCCAATCCTGGTGACTGGTGGAGCCGGTTTCATTGGCTCCAACTTCATTTTGCAGTGGCTGTCTGCGGAAGGCACGCCGTTAATTAATCTAGACAAGCTTACCTACGCGGGAAATCCAGCGAACCTCGAACAAATTTCCGGCGATCTTCGCTATACCTTTGTCCACGGAGACGTTTGCGACCGGGAGTTGATGCGGGCGTTGCTACATCGTCATCAGCCGCGCGCCATTGTGCACTTTGCGGCGGAGAGCCACGTGGACCGCTCTATTCATGGGCCCGATGATTTCGTGGTCACCAATGTAAACGGCACTGCCGGCTTGCTTGAGGAAGCACGCGCCTTTTGGATGGGTCTGCCCGGCGAAGAAAAGACAACTTTCCGGTTTCTCCATGTTTCTACCGACGAAGTGTATGGTTCGCTGGGAGCGGACGACCCGCCTTTTTCCGAAAGCACGGCTTACGCGCCCAATAGCCCGTATTCGGCCTCGAAAGCTGGAGCCGATCACCTGGTTCGCGCCTACCATCACACCTACGGTCTTCCCACGCTCACAACAAACTGCTCCAACAACTACGGACCATTCCAGTTCCCGGAAAAGTTGATCCCGCTGATGATCTTGAATGCGACTCAAGGGCAGCCGCTTCCCGTGTATGGGGACGGGAAAAATGTCCGCGACTGGCTGTTTGTATCCGACCACTGTGAAGCCGTCCGCACTGTGCTGGCCGGCGGCGTGTCGGGCGAGACTTACAACATTGGCGGGCGGAACGAAAAACCCAACCTCGAGATTGTGCAAACCATCTGCTCAATTCTGGATGAGCTGCGGCCGAACGACCCGGTTGTCCCTCATCGCAATCTCATGACCTTCGTCAAAGACCGCCCGGGCCATGATCGGCGTTACGCCATCGACGCGCGCAAGATCGAACGTGAGCTGGGATGGAAACCGCAGGAGACGTTCGAGACCGGCATTCGCAAAACCATCCAGTGGTATCTGGCGAATGAAGGTTGGGTCCGCGACGTGACCAGCGGAAGTTATCGCCAATGGATTGCGACGCAATACTCCAGGTGAGATATTCTTTAAGATCAAGAATGCTCCGCGCCAATGTCATCCATGACTGCCAATAAGCCTGCAAATAAGTTCTTCGCTAAGCCCGCCAAACCAAAGAACCGTTTCAAGGGAATCATTCTCGCGGGTGGTTCAGGCACGCGGCTCTATCCGGTGACGCATGCGGTTTGCAAGAGCTTGCTCCCGATTTACGACAAGCCCATGATCTACTACCCGCTCTCCACTCTCATGCTGGCGGGCATTCGCGACATTCTGATCGTTTCTACACCGATGGATGTGCCTAAGTTCGAGCAACTGCTGGGCAATGGAGCCAGTTTCGGCCTGAGCATTCAATACGCCGTGCAGCCGCGGCCCGAAGGCATCGCGCAAGCTTTCATCGTGGGCCGGGAATTCATTGGTTCTTCCTGCTGTGCGCTGGTGCTGGGCGACAACATCTTTTACGGACACGATTTGGTCAAGAATGTGAGAGCGGCCAGCAAAGCCACTTCCGGAGCGCGTGTCTTCGCCTACCCGGTGAACGACCCGCAGCGGTATGGAGTTGTGGAGTTCGATGCGGCGGGCAAAGCTTTAAGCCTGCAGGAAAAACCCAAGAGTCCCAAGTCGCGATACGCTGTGACCGGACTTTATTTCTACGATAACCAGGTGGTCGAGATTGCCAAGTCGCTCAAACCATCGGCCCGCGGGGAGCTGGAGATCACGGACGTGAACAAGGAATACCTGAAGCGCGGCCAGTTGCAAGTCGAGGTTATGGGACGCGGCATGGCCTGGCTCGATACCGGAACCCACGAGGCCATGTTGGAAGCCTCCCTATTTATCCAGACGATCGAGACTCGGCAGGGGCTGATGGTAGCGTGTCCAGAGGAGATCGCCTACCGCTGCGGTTACATTACCGCGGGGCAATTGGAAGCCATGGCGTCCTCCATGACCAACAACGCATACGGCCGGTATTTGCAGCAACTGCTTCGAGAAAAGATATTCTGACGCTGCCGGCGGCTTGACCATGAAAGTTACGCACACTCCAATCCCCGGTCTGCTGATCCTTGAACCCAAGGTGTTCGCGGACGCGCGCGGATTTTTCCTCGAGAGTTACAACCAACGGACGATGTCTGCGGCCGGCATCGTGGACCAATTCGTGCAGGACAATCATTCGTTCTCAGGGCGCAATGTGTTGCGCGGCATGCACTACCAAGTGGGCTGCCCGCAGGGAAAATTGATCCGCGTAGTGGTGGGAGAAGTCTTTGACGTAGCGGTTGACCTGCGAGGGAGTTCTCCGACGCTCGGCAAGTGGTTCGGGGCCAAGCTTTCTGGAGAGAACAAACTCATTATGTGGATTCCGAAAGGGATGGCCCATGGTTTTCTCGTTCTCTCGGAAGGCGCCCACGTGTTGTACAAGACGACGGATTACTATTCTCCCGAGTCCGAACGAACCATAGCGTGGAACGATCCTGACCTGAATATCGACTGGCAACTCCAGGGAACTCCCAATATTTCCGCCAAAGACGCTCTCGGCCTCTCGTTTCGAGAGGCCGAGAAATTCGAGTAGCGCATTTATTTTCCCGGCTACGGAGTAGGAATCGTTGCGGTGGCTTCGTTGGAATTGGCGCTCTCGGCGCCGTTGGCATCGACCGAAGTGGTGACATAGAAGTAGGTCGATCCCGCCAGAACGGTGCTGTCGGTGTAGTTGGCGTCCGCCTGCGCCGTCGGATTCAGCCTCGAATACGGCCCGCCAGACTGGGTTCCCCGATAAATGTTATAACCGGCCACTTGCGAAGTGCTGGCGGTCCAGGTGAGGGTCACGCTGTGCTGCGCTGCCGCCTGGGTTCCGCTGCCCGTAAAAGACTGGTTAGTTGGGGAGTTCGAAGCATTGCTGACAAAGGAAATGCTGCCCGGAGAACTGCCCGCCGCCAGGGGAGCGAATGTCACCGTATAAGTAGCGCTCTTCCCCGCGGCAATCGTGACCGGAAAAGTAATTCCGCTGACTGAATATCCCTGTCCGCTCCACGCCGCACTGGCCACGGTAACGCTGGAACTTCCGGCCGTGAGTGTGCCGGTTTTGTTGGCGCTGCCATCGACCGCCACGCTGCCAAATGCCAGCGTGGAAGGCGTGACCGTCAACTGCGCTGCCGGCGCAGGAGCCTGAGTTCCGGAACCGCTGAGGCTCTGTGTGGTTGGAGAATTGGCCGCGTTGCTTACAAAGGAAATGCTTCCTGGAAAACTCGCCGCTGAGGATGGAGTAAAAGTCACGTTGTAGGAAACGCTCTTGCCCGCTGCTAACGTCAGTGGGAAAGAGATTCCGCTCAGCGAATACCCTTGTCCACTCAGGGCCGCACTGGAGACTGTGATACTGGAACTGCCGGCGGTCAACATACCCGTCTTGCTGGAGCTGCTGCTCACTGCCAAGCTGCCGAAATCCAGTGGCGAAGGCGAGACTGCCAGCTGCGAAGGACCTAAACCAGTACCCGTTAGCGACACCGTCGCCGGAGCAGTTGCGCCCGCCACTACCACCGACATACTCCCGGTGACCGCGCCGGCTGACTTGGGTGCGAAGACAATGGTGAGTGTCGTGGCTTGTCCCGGCCCAAGTACGATGGGCAAGGGATCACTTTTGGCGCTGAACCCGACGCCTGTAAGTTCTACTTGCGAAAAGGTAACGCTGGCGCCCGCGGTGGCCGTGGAATTGGTCAACGTAATTGAATTGCTTTTGCTGCCACCGAGAGAAACACTTCCGAAATCGATATTGGAGGTATTCAGGGTCAGACTGGCGGATGTATTACCACCGCTCTGGCTACTGCCGTGAACCATTCCGCCGCCGCAGGAGATGCCCAACACGGCGGCCAGGACCGCCCCTGACAAACCAAGCCACTTGCATCGCACCATTTGGTTTCTCATCCCTTTCTATTAATAGGACAGTACTTCCGCGGGTGCCAGAGCTCTGAAGACATCCCCTCTAGGAAAACGGCCCGGTACTTCGGTAATTCGCGGCCGGTGCGCTGAGAACCAGGCAGGGTGCTCTTGCACTCCTGCACTGCCCTCAGTTTGTGTTGAAAAGTAAGGCGATTCTACTGGCGGGTTGGAGACATGGGAACGTTCCGGTAGTACATGCCTGTAGGTCAGTCACTGACGATTCGACCTGACCTGACGGGATGGAAGGACGAATCACGGGGCGGAAAGTCTCTGCATTCCGCCCCGCGTTATCGATTCGAGTCTAAGGGCTGGGAATCACCGCCTGCACCTCGTTCGAGAAGGTGCTTTCAGCTCCGCTTGAGTCGACTGCTGTAACTACATAGTAGTAAGTATTACCCGGCTGGACGGAAGGATCGGAAAAGCTGGTAGTTGCTTCCAAGGCGCTGTTGGTCAACGCGTACGGGCCGCCGGGCTGCGTTCCGCGATAAACGTTGTATCCCGCAACTTCCGAAGGGCTCGGTGACCAGGAGAGGTTGGCTTGGTGCTCGGGCTGCGCCACGCCGATGCCGGTTACCGCCTCAGTCGTTGGTGAGTTCGAGGCGTCGCTGGCGAAGACAATATTAGCGGACACCGCCCCGGTAGCCTGGGGAGTGAAATCCAAACTGAACGGCACACTCTGGCCGGCTGGAACGGTTAAAGGAAACGAGACACCGGTCACGGTGAACTCCGCGCTTGACGATGTCACCCCGGAGACGACAACACTCCTGCCCGTGGCACCCAGAATAGCGGGCAGAATTTTGCTCGCTCCCACTACAACGCTGCCCAAGTCGGAAATTGCGGGCGCTACTGTCAGAGTACCTCCCGCCAAACCTGTCCCCGATAAGGGCACCGTGAGGCTGGGGTTGGTTGCGTCCGAAAGAATAACTAGAGTCCCACTCAGTGCGCCGGCGGCATTGGGAGCAAATGTTACATTCAGCGTGAAGCGTTGTCCGGGTTCAAGGCTCACCGGTGCGGTAAACACGCTCAAGCTGAACCCGGGACCGGCTACGATCGCTTGCAGAATATTCACGGTGCTCTGCGCGGTGTTGGTCAGAGTCACAGGTTGAGTGCTGCTGCTGCCCACTTGCACGTTGCCAAAATTCAGTGGGCTGGCGCTTAACGCGCCGGAAGTCGCGTTGTCGATGGTGAAAGGGACCCCGTTGCTCCAGGTTCCATCCTGGTTGACAAATGCTCTTCCAGAAACGGTTCCAGCCGGGACGGTGACCACGATCCGCGTATCGCTCCAACTGATCACCGGGACACGGTCGAGATTCTGCAGTTCCACGAAGCCACTTCCGGGGCTGGCTCCAAACCCTGATCCGGTGAGTGTGGCTTGCGTTCCAGGAGTCAGGGTAGTCGGAGAAATCGATGCGATGTTCGCGGGAATCATGCTGAACGGAATCCCGTTGCTCCAGACTCCGTTCTGATTGATGTGGGCATTCCCGGGGATGGTTCCTGCAGGGACGGTGACTACGATTTTGGTATCGCTCCAACTGATCACTGGGACACGGTCGACGTTCTGCAGTTCCACGAAGCCACTTCCCGGGCTGGCTCCAAATCCCGATCCGGTGAGCGTGACCTGCATTCCAGGAGCCAGCATGGTCGGTGAAATCGACACGATGTTCGCTGGGATCATACTGAAAGGGATTCCGTTGCTCCAGGTTCCGTTCTGACTGATATGGGCATTCCCCGGGATGGTTCCTGCCGGGACGGTGATTCTGATTTGGGTATCGCTCCAACTGAGGACGGGAACCCGGTCGACGTTTTGCAACTCCACGAAGCCGCTTCCCTGGACCGCGCCGAATCCAGATCCGCTCAGCGTGACCTGCACTCCGGGAGCCAGCATGGCCGGTGAAATCGACGCGATGTTCGCTGGGATCATGCTAAACGGGATTCCATTGCTCCAGGTTCCGTTCTGACTGATGTAAGCATTCCCTGGAGTGGTTCCCGGCGGGACAGTGACTACGATTTGGGTGTCGTTCCAACTGAGGACAGGGACGCGGTCGAGGTTCTGAAGTTCCACAAAGCCGCTCCCCTGGGTCGCCCCAAATCCCGATCCCGTAAGGGTCACTTGCATCCCGGGAGTCAAGTTACTCGGCGAGATGCTGGCCAGTTGGGCGGCCTGCGCGAAAGCCGAAGCCGGCAAACTTAAGATGAGAAGGCAAAAGAGAGAGAAGAGATAGATGCTGTGCTGGGAAGCCCGCCGGGCAACCAACGCTCGTCGTGGAGTGATTTGCGACGCACACTGGGGTAGGGGTGATTTCTCTACCGACGGTTGAGGTTTTGCGAGAGGCCAAACGCCCTGGGGCGCTAGCAGTGTAAGCGCAGAGTTACATGTAGGGTACCGGGGAATGGGAGACATCGTGAGAGTCTAGTGACTGCGGGAATAAGCGAAATACACGGTAGTACATCCCAATAATCAGAAGGGCCGGCACTTGGTGGCTCCAATGGGGCGTGGGCTAACCCGGAAATCAGCGGCAAAAATACCGGAGCTTGTCGTTCACGAGCATTCACGAGCAAGGACGCAGTTGCGCCGCCGTGCCCGGGAAGGACACGGAGATTCGGCGAGACTCTCAGCTCCGAAAAACTAGGGTGTGGGAATGATGGCTGATGCTTCGTTAGAGAACTGGCTCTCCGCGCCGCTCGCATCCACTCCCGTAACTACATAGTAGTAGGTATTCCCGGCCTGAACGGCCCCGTCGGAATACGTAGTGCCCGTGTCGAGAGCTGCGTTGGTTTTGGTGTATGGTCCGCCGGCCTGAATTCCCCGATACAAGTTATATCCCGCAACGGTGGAAGAACTCGCCGACCAGGACAGATCGACGCCGTGCTCTGGCGGCGTGATACCTGTTCCGGTCAGCGACTCGATCGTCGGCGAGTTCGACGCGTTGCTCACGAAGGAGATGTTAGCGGAAACCTCCCCGGTCGCTAGGGGAGAGAATTTGAAAGTCAACGGCACGCTCTGGCCAGCGGCAAGACTCAACGGAAACGACAGGCCGGTCAAAGTCAACTCCGCACTCGTAGTGGTTGCCGAGGAAACGACCACGCTGGCGCCGGTGGCAGTGAGCGTTGCGGGAACGGTCGCATTTGCCCCCACTGCGACGTTGCCGATGCTGGAGCTTGCTGGTGCCACGGTCAGTGTCCCGGCAGGCATCCCGGTACCTGACAGGCGAACGGTCAGATTGGGGTTCGTTGCGTCCGAAACCAGCGACAAGTTGCCACTCGCCATGCCGCTGGATTGAGGACTGAAGATTATGCCCAAGGTAAGGTGTTGCCCCGGAGTCATGGTTGCGGGGAGGGTGAGGGGGCTTAGGCTGAATCCGAGGCCGGTGGCACTCGCCTGGGAAATATTAACAGCGCCCTTGCCGGTATTGGTCACGCTCAATGATCGAGTACCGCTGCTACCCACCTGCAGAGTTCCGAAATTCATGCGGCGCGCGCTCAGAGTGCCCGGGGTTGCGTTGATCGTAAAAGCAGTCCCATTGCTCCAGGTTCCATTCTGCAAGACGTGAGCCATGCCGGAGATGGTTCCTGCGGGAACCGTTACCACGATCAGGATATCGCTCCAACTGACGATGGGAACGCGATCGACGTTTTGCAATTCCACGAACCCGTTTCCCTGAGTGACTCCAAATCCCGATCCGGTGAGAGTGGCCTGCATCCCGGGGGTCAGGCTGCTGGGAGAGATAGCCGCGAGGTTGGCAGGAATCATCGAGAAGGGAAGTCCGTTGCTCCAGGTTCCGTTCTGCAAGACGTAAGCCCTGCCGGAGATGGTGCCGGCCGGGACCGTCACTGCAATCTGAGTGTCGCTCCAGCTGAGCACGGGAACGCGATCGGAGTTCTGTAGCTCCACGAAGCCGCTACCCTGGGCCGCTCCAAATCCTGAACCAGTGAGTGTGACCTGTATTCCCGGACTAAGATTAATCGGCGAGACGGCCGTGAGATTCGCCGGAATCATGGTGAAGGGAACCCCGTTGCTCCAGGTTCCGTTCTGCAAGACGTTAGCTCTGCCGGAGATGGTGCCGGCTGGGACGGTCGCTACAATCTGAGTGTCGCTCCAGCTGATGATGGGAATCCGATTGAGGTTCTGCAGTTCCACGAAGCCGCCTCCCTGGGCCATTCCAAATCCTGATCCAGTGAGAGTGACTTGCATTCCCGGACTCAGGTTAGTCGGCGAAATCGCGGTGAGATTCGCTGGAATCATGCTGAAGGGGACTCCATTGCTCCAGGCCCCATTTTGAAGGATTAAGGCTCTGCCGGGGATGGTTCCGTCCGGGACCGTCACCACAATCTGGGTATCGCTCCAGCTGATCACCGGAACGCGATCGAAGTTCTGTAGTTCCACGAAGCCGCTCCCCTGTGTCGCTCCAAAGCCGGATCCGACGAGCGTGACTTGCATTCCGGGACTTAGGTTATTTGGGGAGATACCGGCGAGCTGAGCGGCCTGAGCGGAGGCTAAAGCTGGAAAGACGGTGAGAAGGAATACCGCGAACCAGGCGGCTATGTAGCGCGAAGTTCGCTTCGGCACGATTCGTACGGCATCGGGACAAATTGAAACTGACCAGGCCCCTTCCGGTGCTGGCCGATTCAAAGCAAAGAAACTCACAGAGGGCTGGGGGGAGAGTGCCATAGCTTCTTCTAATTCATCGTTTAGCCAGAGAAAAACACAGTGGGACACTTCAACCGTTCCACGGTCCGAGTCCCTTCCAGCCCCACCAGGCCATGGACTTCGGCCCGAAATGGGCCACGCCCAAGTTTCCCAATGCTAAGGATGGAAGCGATTTTGGGCCGGTAATATGCTCGAGAGGTAGTCAGGTTTCGCAAGCTGCGGGAAATCGCGCTCTGCACGCGGAGCGCTGAGAGCCGCTGTGGATAAGGGATTGGGAGGACGGGTGCCGCTGGAGAAAACAATAGGCGGGGTTGAGAGTCCCAATGATTCTCAACCCCGCTCTTCCAACTTAAGGCGTCGGAATGACCGCGTTGACTTCGTTCGAGAACGTGCTCTCGGTGCCGTCGCTGGCTACCGCAGTGGTCACGTAGAAGTACGTCTGGCCAGCCTGGACCGAGCTATCGGCATAGCTAGTGGTGCCATCGAGCGACGGGTTGATCTTCGAATAAGGTCCTCCCGTCTTGCCAGCGCGGTAAACGTTGTAGCCGCTGACAGTGGAACCGCTTGGATTCCACGACAGGTCAACGCTGTGCTGCGGAGCTGGCGTGCCAGCGCCGGTCAGTGACTCCGTAAACGCAGTGGTCGATGCGCTGGTGAGGAAGGATACGGTCCCCGTTGCCGCTCCACTCGACTGTGGCGAAAACATCAAGGTAAACGGTGCAGTGGCGCCTGCCTTGATGGTGAGAGGAAGCGAGATTCCGCTCAGCACAAATTCCGGGCTATTCACCGAGGCGGAAGTGACGGTTACGCTCGATCCGGTGGCGCTGAGCGTACCCGTCAGACTCTTGTTTGCCCCTACGATGACGCTGCCGAAGGCAAGAGTTCCGGGAGTTACCGAGAACTGCCCGACGGCAGTTCCGGTGCCGCTGAGCGAAATCGACGGAGTGGATCCTGCAAGATCTGACACCAGAGCGATGTTCCCGCTTGCCGCTGCCGCCGATGTTGGCGTGAAGGTAACGTTGAAGGTAAAGGTTTGTCCTGCAGCCAAAGTAAGCGGTGGGTTTGTGGTCAAACCGCTCATGGTGAATCCAGCTCCGCTCAGGGTGGCTCCGGAGATGGTGACGGGCGAGCCGCCGGAATTCTTCACGGTCGCGGGCAGAGTGCTGTTATTGCCTACCTGCACGTTGCCGAAGCTCACCGAGCTAACCGTCAAGGCACCCGATGATGTCCCGGTGCCGGAAAGTGGAATCGAGAAAGTGGAAGCCGGACCGTCGTTGGCGATCGCCAGATTCACGCTGGCACTCCCGGATGCGGTAGGCGCAAATACCACGTTGAACGAAGTGCTTTGTCCGGCGCCCAGGGTCAACGGGAGGCTCAGCCCGCTCACACTGTATCCAGATCCGGCTGCAGCTTGATTCAGTTTGATGCTGGTGCCGCCAGTGTTAGTGATCGTCTCCGGCAGAGTCTTGCTGGTGCTCACCGGAACGTTGCCAAAGCTCAAGCTGGGCGCGCTAGCCGATAGGGCTCCCGGCGTGACACCGCTTCCCGAGATGGGTACGGTGAGGGTCGGGTTCGGAGCATTGCTGGTGATGGATAGGTTGAAGTTTTGCGCTCCCGCAGATGTCGGTGCGAAAGCCACGCTGAATGACTGACTCTGACCCGCCGCCAGCGTCAGGGGCAGAGTCATCCCGGTCAGTGTGTATGGCCCGCCGGTAAAGCTGGCCTGAGAAACGGTCACACTGGTTCCGCCGGAATTGGTGAGCGTTCCTGGCAGCGTCTGAGTGTTTCCGGATTGAACCGATCCAAAAGCAAAGCTCGAAGGAGTCGCCGTCAATGCCCCGGGCGTCACCGCGTTGCCGGTTAGGACTACGGCCAGCGACGGATCAGACGCGGTGGAGGTGATCATAAGGTTCCCGCTCAGACTTCCAGCGGATTGGGGCGCGCAGGTGATGTCTACATTGGTGCTCTGTCCCGCCGCCAGCGTCATAGGAGTAGTAATCGTGCCGATGGTGAAACCTGTGCCCGTGACTCGGGCTTGGTTCACCGTGACGCTGGAGCCGCCGGAGTTCGTGATGGTTGCGGTTCGCTTCAGGCTGGTGCCGACTGGCACAGTACCGAAGGTGACAGGATTGGTGCTCACCACCAGCGAGCCAGGGCTTGGGACCGTAGCCGTCACTCCCACATTGAGCGTGGGGTTCGATGCAGTGCTGGCAATTGTCAGCGTGCCGTTTGCGGCTCCCGTGGAAGTTGGAGCAAAAGTAATGTTTAGGGTTGCGCTTTGACCGCCAGGGAGCGCGAGGGGGAAAGCTACTCCGCTCACAGTGTACCCGGCAGCCCCGGTCACCGCTGCACTATTGACCGTGATGTCAGCCGTGCCGGAGTTGGTAATCACGATTGGTTTGCTCTGGCTGCTTCCCGATGCGGGTGTTCCAAAATCCACGCTTCCCGGAGCCGCGGTGAGCGGGCCTGCGGCGTTTCCAGTCCCAGGTGCTTGGCCTCCGATACCTGCGACTTGCAGGGTTGCGGTTTGAACCGGCCCCGTACGACGGTTGCGGAATCGGGAAAACGGTGACGTGGAAGAGCTGCCCACCAGGGATATGTTTCCACTCCGATTGCCATTCGCTTTCGGACTGAAGGCCACATTGAATGTTGCACTCTGGTTGGGTTGCAAGGTGTACGGCAGACGCATGCCGCTGATCGTGAAATCGCCAACTGTCGAGGAAGCCTGAGATACCGTAACGCTGGTGCCGCCCATGTTGACCACAGTCGCTGGCATGTTCTGGCTGCTGCCCATCGGCACGCTGCCGAACGAGATATTAGCGGGATTTACCACCAACTGGCCGGCGGCCATGGCTCGTCCGAAGAGCGATATCTTAAGCGGCGACTGAGGAGCGGTATTCGCAAATTCAACGGTCGCGCTCGAGGAGCCCGCGGCTTGCGGTGCGAAGGTGATTTCCAGTCTGGTCCATTGGCCGGAAGGGATCGTTACCGGCAAGCTCGGCGCCGTCACCTGGAAGTCCGCCGAACTTACGTCGGCCCCGGTAACCGTAACGTCGCCGCGCGTCGGGTTCAAAATGTACAGAGCCAGAACCCGGTCATCGCCCACGACCACGGCTCCAAAATTCACACTGCGCTGGTTGGCCACCAGAGCCGTGCTTCCAGGAATGACACGCGCGCCGCTTTCAAGCGCGGAGCAGATAAACATGATGGCAAGAGAAAGTAGAACAACCGAAGAATTCCAGCGCGAGCGGAGATCTCTCACTGAAGACCTCAATTTCTGGCCGTATGTTCGCGTACATACGGCGGGGGATTATGCTTCGCTGCATCTGCACCGAGCCTCAAAACAGAAACTCTGTGCGGTTGCAGTGGAGTCAGTCTGCCCCCGGGGCAGTAACATGGCTAGATTCCCGAAGGCCACTCAGAAGGACGACCGATCGACGCCGGTGGTACATTACCAACGCAAAAGTTCATGGTGAGCGTGCTGGACAGAACAGGAATATTCCATCCCGATTGGCTTCTTCGATTCTGTTTTGAACCTGTAGCGGCGAGGCTTTTCGTAGCTCGGGTTGCGGCTCACCGCCTACGCCTCGCAGCGGCGCGAAGTAGCAACTGACACATGAACGGGGTCACCCTGGTTACACGCGTGGTGATCCGATCCCACTCAGGAAGACCACAGACCGAGCGCTTTCTGGGAATGATCCTTCGGAATAACCCAGCTCTCAGACAACAAACGCTCTCGAATCGGAAGAACTAGAACCATCCACTACTAGCCAGTCGCGAGCATCAACCGGGGACTCCACCATCTGCAATCTTTTGCGGTTTGCTCTCCGTTGCGCCTCCGGACGGACTTATAAGTATGTGTGGTTCAGTGGGTTACGCGGATGTCGCCTGGCAATGCGATTGCCTTCCTTAAGGATGAGTTCGAGTGATGCCGGCTTTCAACTGCGTCCCCAAAGCCGGCATCCATGGAGAGTTAGGCATATGCGATTCCGCAAACCTGGGTTGCTTCTGCTGCTAGCGACGGCTTCGACACTGGCCAACGCTTCGGCCAGTCTGCCAGCGTCGCGGATTTCGGGTTTGGAGGCGTCTCTGGTGGCGCGCGAGCAGCCGCGGGAATCTTTTGCCATGCACACTTTGTATTTTGCAGCTACTGCGAGGATTGCGGTGCATGCCAGTTGCGGAGCCGCGCAGGCTCCGGAAGCGCTCGCCACGCCCGATCCGCTGCTGGTCGAAGCGGGAACGAATCATCGAGTCACCGTGAGCTTCATCATCGGGATTGATGGCCGTGTGCATGACGCGTTTGTCCTGGAGAGTTCCGGGACGGAGCAAGATCGAGTCGTTCTGAAAGCCGTGGACTCCTGGCGCTATCGTCCGGCAATGTGCAATGGCGCGGCCACGGACATGGAAGGGAAGATCGCGTTTTCGCTTCGCTAGGGAATCCGTTATCGACTAGAATGAGCCCTGCTGGTTCGGAATTGCATCGTGGATCACGAAACCAAATCAGGCGCAGGCAGAAACCCGGCCGACCGGCGCGAGGAAGCGCGGTCCGATCAATCGGTGGATGAGTTCTTTACTCAACTGCAGTCGGACATGCGCCGCCCCGATCTCAGCCAGGATGCCATCTCCGCCGCTTTTCAAGCCATCCAAAAGCTGGCCCTCGATTCCGATACGGAAGAAGCTGTGAATGTAACTACACGGACTGCGGGAGCAGGGAGCGGGCGCTTCTGTCCCTCCTGCAACGCTGAGAACAGCGGACGCGCCAGCTTTTGCGCAGCCTGCGGCGCTCCCTTGCAGACAGCCGCTGCAAGTGAGCCGGGCGGACATGCCGCCGGCGCGCATCACTACCACCACCACTATCATCACCATTATTTTCAGGCGGCGACTGGCGTCTCGCAGGCGCCCACAGCCGACTTCCACCCAACCGGCCATGTAGGTTCGCCGCGTGACCCCGCGAAAGCCCGTGTGCCGGGAACGGGCGCGCTGAGCCGGGCCGAAGCCGCCGCCCGCAAGGTCACCCAGGACTGGGCCCAGGCCTGCAACACGAAGCACCTGGACGATCTGGTGGAGCTTTACTCGACCGATGCCCTGGTGCTGCGGCCGAATTTTCCCACCGTCCGGGGCACTGCCGCGATTCGCGAATTCTTCTTCGCGGCTCTGGACGCCGGGATGGGCGATGCGGAGTTCGATCCGATTCGCGTGGAATTGTTCGGTGACGTAGCCTACGAAGCCGGGCGCTTCAAGATCCTGGTGCCGAGCCCCATGGGCAAACGGCGTGAAGAGCGCGGAAAATATATGGTCCTGCTGACTCGCCAGCCCGCCAGCGATTGGAAAATTATTTCCGACTGTTGGGCCAGCGATTTGAGTTTGGGAGTGGGTTCCGAAACCGCCGCTCCGGCAGTTTCTTCGACTCGCCCGCTGCGCAAGTAATCTACTGAAATTCCTGTCGTTCCGAGTGCATCGAGGAATGCGTTTTCGTTTGCAGCGCGCGTCAATTGTCATCCTGAGCCAGCCGGAGCAAGCGTAGCGCAGCTCCGGCGTCGTCAAAGTTTCCCGTGAAGCGGCACTGGCGATGCAGGGCGTTTTCCACGAACCACTCACGCCTGCACTCCCAACTTCTCCAGTTCCTGCCGCAATTGCGCCGCGTTTTCGCAGCGGATGGTTTGCATTCCCAACCGGGCCGCCGCTTCCAGATTGAGCGCGCGGTCGTCCACGAAACAGCACTCTTGCGCCGCCTTCTGGGTGAGCTGCAGCGCCAGCCGGTAGATTCCTTCCTCTGGCTTGCGCAGTCTCACAAAACACGAACTCACAAACATGCTGAAGATCTGGCGCAAACCGAAAGTCTCGATGCGATAGCGATTCAGTTCGGTCGATTCATTGTTGATCGTCGACATCATGTACTTACGCGGCTTGGCCAGCTCGCGGCAGAAAGCCAGCACTTCTCCGTTCGGCTGCGACAAAGAGAACATATAGTCGCGAAATGATTCGCGGCTGAACGGCCGGGCGCGGTAAAAGACGGTCCGGTCCAGATACTCGTCCAAAGTGATCTTGCCGCGCTCAAAGGAAGAAGCCAGCATCTCGTGGCGATCCTGAAATTCCGCCTCGTCGAGACCGAACTGCGCCAGAGTCCGCTGGCGCTGCGAACGGTCCCAGGCGTTGGTGAGCAACACGCCACCGACATCCCAAAAAATCGCGCTGATGGTTGGCAAAGAACCCTCCTTCACTGTCATGCCCAGTGGGGGAGCCAACGGTGTCCCCACCTGTGAGACCTCGGGCCTGTGCCCTGACGCGCGAGGACGATTCGCTCCACTCGAGAGAATGCTATGTCAAAACCCACTCGAAAACCTAGGACCGCTAATGATACTTGAGCAGGACAAGAAAAGCCCCGCGCCTGCATTGCAGGCGCGGGGCTGAGTTTGGAGGCGAGTTGTCCGCCTAGTTAGTACACGTTCCTCCACTTTGCGCGCTGCACGGATTGAAGTTCTGCCAGTACGACAGATTCTCAATGTCCTGCAGCATAGGCGTGCCCGGTGGCAATAGGTTTGGCGTTAGAAAGTCCGAGTCGAAGTAGTAGTCGCGCGTCGGCGGGTTGTACACCAGGCTGCAGCACTTATAGATGCCGGTCGCGTACTCAGAATAGTATAGGCTGACGAGGGATCCCCGATAATGTAGTGTGGCACTGCTCCAGTCCTCAATATAGCGCAGGAAGTTGTGCACTCCTCCATCTGTCCCGAAGTCATTGCCTGCCCCATTGGGCTGCAAGAAGTTGATGTTCTTCCCGCCGGCAATAGCCATCCGGTAGTAGGTCGTGGTCGCGTTCCGGTTGGTTTCGCTCAGTGGCTGGGCCATGCTGTTTAAGTCCGACCAACTATTGGAGAGCAGCGTCACCGCGTCGGCAATGATGGCCGCCGCGGCGGCGCTGGGATCATCCGAAGTATGGTCGGTCCAGAATGCGTCCGAGCTTTTCGTGTTGTAGTCGCCCTGAACGTAGACCGGATTTTCGGAAGCGACGGTGAAGCCGCCACCGCTGTTATCCAGGCGAGTTGGCAGGTTGCCCAAGCTTCCATCCACGAGCTTGAGCACGTGGCGTGCTCCCGACACCCAGTTCTGTCGCCCGCCGTTCCAACAATCAACGACCGCATAAGGATTTGCCGTCGCCCCATTGGTATTCGCTCCGAAGCCGTCGCCGACGTTCACCTCACCCCAGTTGTCGAGCAGGTCATTTTGGTCCACGTCTTCGGCGGACCCGGCGCTTCCGTGGGTATCCAGAGTGTTATCGGGAGTGCCGGTGGCCGAACTCCAATTGAGCACATCTTCAATCCCAGATTCCCCGGTTGTCACGTTGGCCGTGGGCGTTGCATTGGGGTCCGGCTCCATCCCACGACGGTCCGAAAAGTACAACAGGTATCCGTTTTGATTGGAAAAGTTAACGCTCTGGCCGTCGCCGCTGCTGTATGGCGTATTTCCTTTGAGCCATTTTCGCAAGTTTCCCACATCGAGCTCGACCGCATTCATGATGCCGTTGGCGTAGCACTGGGTGCCGGTGAGCGTCGTGGAGTCGCGGGGGAATCCTTCACGCGGATCGTAAAAATTAATGGGATAGAAATTGATGCCTGCATTAGTGCCGGATGCCGTCATCGATTTATTCTCGTATCCCATGGCAACCGCCGGCGACCCGGCGGTGACGGCTGTGTTGCTTCCACTGCCAGAGATAGTTCCGTCCCCGTTGCGATCGGCTAGTTGCTGGAAGATCAGGATCGCATTGGGATGTCCGCTGGTGTCCGCGCCCGGCGTAGTCCGGGCAATCAGACCGCTCTTGGCGAAGCCATAACTCAGCCATTGATTGGTAATGCCAACCGGATTGCCGCTGGTTTTGTCGATGTACTCCACGCGCAGCCAGCCCCTGACCAGCGGCCATGTCGATGGCGACCACGAGGCGCAGCCCGATTCTGGATGAGTGGGGTAGGGCGCTGAAGCGCTCGTATTCGGCTTGCAACGCGGTATGACCAAATTGGGATCGCCCGAATGGACTTTATCTCCCACAGCAAAATAGCTCGTGCCGGTACCCGTCACGCTGACGCCAGATGCGAGCGTTTCCAACTGCACATCGTTGGAATCGTTGCCCGTCCCGGTGGGATGCAATTCGGCTTCGTTGTCTCCCAGCAGGATACGGATCGTGGCTTTGGTGTACTCGCGCGACGATCCCGCCTGCGAAGTCGCGGATTCTGTGGTGGATGCCGGCTTGCGAATGATTTGAATCTGCTGGGCGGAAGTTGTGGCTCCGCTCACGAACGGAAGGGTCAAGGGCTTGACGGCGGTTGAGGTAGTATTCCCAATCATCCCGCCAAACGTGCTCGTGGAAATATTGGTGCCCGAAGCCCAGTTCCCGTTGGAGTTGCCCGCGGTTGGAATTCCGCCGCTCCAACTCGCGTCGTTGGTCGCATTGTTGGAGTCAGGACCAAAATCCAGGCAGTTCGATCCCTGTGCCCCTCCGGTAAGAAAGTTGTCGCATCCTCCGCTCTGGTTGGGAATATAGACGCTTCCTTTGTAGTTGCTCCCGTTGCTGAAGTTGTTGGCCAGGCGATCCCGAATAATCTCTCCTACTGCGGTGACCTTGGCGTCCAAAATCAGCGGCCCCGAGTCCGCCGCCAGGAAAAGATTGCCATTGGTATGCACACGGCCCTGGAAGCCGAACCTCGGACCAGCGAAATAGCTGAGATCGCTGTCTGAGAATACGCCGAACTGAAATACGGGGATCAGCGCCACCTCCACGCCGCGGGTCATGTTGACGGCGGCACCGGTGGGGCGAATGGCGCTTACCTGCAGGGTGATCGGCACGGTCTCAGCCAGCAATCCTGCATAAGGGCCGCTGCTGAGGGTGGTGGTTCCCGTGGTGGAGCCCAAGGTTACGGTCTCGTTATAAGTCATCCCACCTACCAGTGCGCTCGACGGGCCGGAGGTCGAGGCGAGAGCGTCGAAATCGCTTTGCGTGGGCGACATTTTCTGCCGGTACAGGGTCAGGACGTCGGTGGTGAGCTTTTCCATCCCAGCCTCAGCCCCGTAGTACGCCATGTTCGATTCCAGGTCGTTGCCGCCCATGCGGGCGGAGCCGTTGACCAGGAACATCAGCCCGAGAGCGATGCCCGACAACAGCGCCAGCATCAGCAAACTGGCAATCAGAGTGAAACCTCGTGATCGACGTGTGGCCTTGCCCATAGACTCGGTCTCCTAAAATGCTCGCGCCTAAATCTTCTTCGTTTCGGCGATGTCAATTAAAGCGGTCTTTGAACGACAAATTCCTGGTGCTGACCGACGATACCAGCGCCATGCTGACGGACTTTTTTGAGGCCGACATCACACTCTGTCCGATCACCTGAAGGTTTACCTTGTGGATCGAGCTTGGCGCATAGCTGGGGGAATTGCCGATGGGGTCGGTCAGGGCCGCGCAAGCCGGTGTACCGGCGGTATTCGTGCCGTCGCAAGCGTCGTAAGTGATCTGGAGATCGATAATGTTGTCGGCCACAGGCTGAGCCGTTTGCCCGTTGACCTGGCGCATCAGGCGCGGACTTGAACCGCTACCAGAGGCCGGTACTTCGACGAAATAGGTGACCGCGTAAATGCGGTAAGCCTTGGTAGTCGTATTGGCAGTCGGCAAAACGATGGATCCAATTTTTCCGTTGGCAGCGCCGGTTTGGTTGACGTTCAACTTGTCGCTGTTGGCGAAGTTGATCTTGGTTGGGGGGGATCCGGTGAACCCTGTAATCTCGCCGAGGGCGGAGCCCAGGCTATTGCTCAGCAGGATGAGGTCTCCTACTTGCAGGCCGGTCGGACTAAGGATCGCCGGATCGCCCGCAGGAGTCGAACCGATGTTGACCGTGGATCCGTTGGCGCTGGCTGGGAATGTGATGGTGTAGTCGCTCAGCGGGAAGCTGTAGTCCACGTAAATGGTGGTGATAGAGTCGGGAATCGCGCCGGTGGCTGGAATGGTGGAGGTCCAGCTACCGTTTTCCATGCCGTTCGAAGGCCCGGGGACCAGACCGTACAGGTGATTCGTGATGGTCGTCGGCGGTGACCCGGACGTGATGCTGGGATAGCTTCTGGCCGACAGGTAGCAGGTTCCGGCCTGGTTGCAGGCGATCTTGGACGCGGTAGCGCCGGCACCGTACGGCAACTGCACGCCGCCTGGCGGCAACCCTGCGCCTGCCATGCTGATGTCTTTCGAGATCAGGTTGACTGCGGCGCGCACGTTCTGCTGCATTTCCGCTTGCTCGGTCACCATGATGGTGGCGTCCATGCCCGTCTTGAACAGCGACGTAGCCGCGCCCATCACCACCAGACCAATGACCATGGCGATCATGAGTTCGACCAAGCTAAAGCCGCGCGCTGTACGGAACGTCCTGGTTTTCGTCATCTCTGGCATCATCTGGCCTCTCAGCGGTACTGGGAAATGAGCGCCTGCACAGCGTAGCTGCGAATCTTGCCGTTTGCGGTCGGGTACTGTACCGTGACCGTCACTTGCCGCAAGCTCTGATTCAGGCTCCCATCCGAGTTGTTTACGTTGCTGATCTGAATCTGGCGTTTGAAACTGCTCAAGTTGATCGTCGACGTTGAAGCATTGGTGCCCTGCGAAGTTCCTGTATTGCCGGGCACGGTGATGTTCGCGGCGGTTACATCGTCCGCGGTGCCATCCAGCCCGTCGGGTCCGGGATCGGTCAGGGTGTTCATGCCAGTTACAAAGATTCCGGTGTTGCCGGCGCTTTGGTTCTGGATGTTGTCCCAGGTGAGCTGGGCAGTCTGGCGCGCGGTGAAAATGCTCTCCAGCGTTTCAGTCGCTTTCTGGCGCGCGATGGTATCGAGCTGCACGCTCTGCGTGGAACTCAAAGCCACGGCAAATGAGGCCAGCATCGCTACCAGCCCAATGGTGAGTACCGCCATCGAAATGATCGCTTCCAAGAGGGTGAATCCCTGCTGGCCGCGTGCTCGATTCCGCTCTCGCTTCGTTTTCGTCATTGCTGCACCCATGGATAAGTTGCCGATGCGTAGTTGAGACGCCACCCGCGAATCCTGCCGCTGGCGGCCCATACCGTGATGGCACGCGTGCTGTACAGCTCTCCGGTGCGAGCGAGATAGAGGATTCCGCTATTTAGGTTTCCGTTGGTATCGCGCGCCGAGCCATCGGGAATAAACATGACCTGGTTCTTGATGGCGCTGCCCACACCTTGGTCAAAGTCGAGTGCGACCGTTCCCCCACCGAAGCCGTCCGGCGCCGTCGAGGGCAAGCCACTCACAGTTTGAAATGAGACGTCGCTCGGTAAGTCGATTTTGCTGACCTGTATCGCGGTTGACAGCGACGCGCCCGAGGGCCACTGGAAGACCTGAATACTTTGCGCCGTAGGCGCCCCATATGGGGCCGTCGAAGCCCCCGTGGGCGTTCCGCTTGCTCCGAAACAAACAATGTATTGCTCGCGATTCTCCACCGCTTTTGCCCGGGCGTTCCGCATCTGGCTGAGCGCGATGGCATAGGCCTCGTTGACCCGGGCATCTTTCAACGCCGGTTTTAGGCTGATGAATGTAATCGCCATCATCACCATGCCGATCGATAGCACGACAGCCATTTCAACCATCGAGAAACCGCGCGCTTTGCTGGAAGCCATGTGCTCCTTCTTGCTGGGGAGAGGATGTACGCCTTCGACCCGATGCGGCGGGGTCTTGCGGACTCTCCGTTCACTCACCCTTGTTTACCTAGGGCTGAGCCGGGTGTCCTTTGTTCGTCCTGCGGATTCGGAGGGAGTGTTATCCGGCATCAGTGGTCATGCGGCCCAGCCGCACTAACATCATCGTAGGGAGCGGGTGGGAGAGCGTCAAAGCACCAAGGTGTGGGCCGTCGCTACTGGACTTGTGTAACGTAATCTGTGCCTGTGACTCCGGTAATTGTGGCCCGCGAGCTTCATGGAAACTGGCCGAAAGGGAAGGGTCGCCAGTTATCTCTTACGCTCAGTGAGCCTTTGCCGTCAGGCTCTTGCCGGTCTTGTTGTCCGTCCGGCGCGTGCTTGGTACGTACACGCAGGCGCGGAAATCATAGTGTTCAGCCAGGCATGCCCCGCAGAGATGAAACTGATGCACTTTACAGTGAACCACCGGAACTTCCTGGCGGCACAGATCGCAAGCCCCGCGTAGCCGCCGGCTCGCGCTTTCCGCAGCTGGGGACGGTCCATGGGCAATGGCATTCGGTGGTACCGCCTTAGCTTTCAGATAAAGGCCCGCTGACATTGCCAGCGCCCCCATCGAAAATACAGACGCTCCGAGAGCCAGCAAGCTGCTGTCGCCGTGTCCGCTTAGTGCGGCCGGCAAGAAACACAATCCAACCAGGGCCATCACTACGCCCATTGCAATAATCCAATTGCCCGCTCTTACTGTCATGGCGATTTACCTTCCGGCGGAGGGGAACCCAGCTCCAGGGGACCTGATTAACCAAACTACGCTGAAGATATCGGCTCGCCTCGTTCGACTCCAGATGACAAAAGTAACCCGGCGTCTTTTTTTTCGCTGCCAGTGACGGCGGTAACTTGTGGCGGTTTACGTGGGGCACCTAACATGCCTTCAATATGGTCAGCACAGTTCTAGTGGTGTGTTCGGATGCCAAGGCGGTGCAGGTCCTCAGCCGGATTCTGGAAAATCGCGGCATGCGCGTGCAGCACTGCAAAGATGCACATTCGGCGGAAGCGTTGCTGTCGCGACAGCGATTTCAGGCGGTGATCGTCGATTGCGAGGACGAACCCGCGGCGCTCTCTTTTCTCGGTTCAATTCGCGCGCAACCGGCGCAGGCGGCGAGCCTGGTGGTCGCTATCGTGGACGATAAAAGCGAAGTCCGCAATCTATTTTCACATGGCGTCAGCTTCATGCTTTATAAGCCGGTCTCCGCAGAACGCGCTGCCAACAGCCTGCGCGCTGCCTGGCCGATGCTGCCGGGTGAAAGACGCCGGAAGCGCCGCCTTCCGGTTGCGACCAAGGCCGCGATCAGTTACGCCACGAGCGAGGATGTGTCCGCGCCCATGCTGAACCTGAGCGGAGATGGAGTAGCCATCCTTTCCTCCCGCCAACTGCCTGCTCCCGGCCGAGTGTACTTTCAGTTCAGTCTGCCCGGGCAAGCCGCCCCAGTTCGGCTTGCGGGAGAAGTAGTCTGGCAGGATTCGCGCGGACGCGTCGGCGTCCAGTTCGCTCAGGTGCCGCAGGCTTCACGGCGCGTGCTGGAGGAATGGCTGCAAGTGAATCTTTCGCAGCACCCTGAAAATCTGGATTTCAGTTCGGCTATGGAAACCTCCGAAGCCCAGATAGAGGAGCCGCAACTTCTCCATCTGTACCAGACCGTCGATCCATCCGCCGAGCGCCGCGCGCAGGCCCGCCAGTCTTGCCGCTTTGGAGTCGACGT
This sequence comes from uncultured Acidobacteriaceae bacterium, assembly GCA_963735545.1. Classification (GTDB taxonomy): domain Bacteria; phylum Acidobacteriota; class Terriglobia; order Terriglobales; family Acidobacteriaceae; genus PALSA-270. The sequence goes on along the minus strand of CAVTLU010000020.1, from coordinate 169,300 downwards.
GTACCGCGACGGCGGGAAGAATCGACAGCACTGCACACTAACCGATATGAGCACAGGCGGTTGCTACGTGGAAACTACGCAGCCCCTTCCCGCAGGGTCGACCGTGGTCCTGGAAGTGCATACTCCTGCGGTGAAAGTGCGGGTGCCTGGAAAGGTGAAAAGCATGCATCCAGGTTACGGAATGGGCATCGAATTCACGTCGCGAACTCCGGAAGACAGGAAACAAGTGGCGCGGCTGATGGCTGGCATGGATTCTCAACTCGAAATCAGCAGCGCCCACTAACCCGGCCTACAACCTATTTGTGACTCGCGGTCGCCTCGCTTTTCTGTTCCTCTGCCACTGCTTGGCGGAAGTAATCGAGCGACATCCGCAGTCCCGACTCCAGATTCACTTTCGGCTCCCAGCCCAGCAACCGCCTGGCCTTGCTGATATCAGGGCAGCGTTGCTTGGGATCATCCTGGGGCAGCGGTTCGTAGCGGATCTTGCTCTTCGATCCCGTGACCTCGATCACACACTTCGCGCATTCGAGTATGGTGAACTCGGTGGGATTCCCAATGTTCACCGGCAGGTGTTCCGATGATTTCGACAAGCGCATGAAGCCATCGATCTCATCGCTGACGTAGCAGAAACTCCGCGTCTGGTTTCCTTCGCCATACACGGTAAGGTCCTCGCCGCGCAGCGCCTGCTTCATGAAGTTGGGGATCACGCGGCCATCGCTGATCTGCATCCGAGGGCCATAGGTGTTAAAGATGCGAGAAATCCGCGTGTCCACTTTGTGATCCCGGTGATAGGCCATGGTCACGGCTTCGGTGAAGCGCTTGGCCTCGTCGTAAACCGAGCGTGGGCCGATAGGATTTACGTTGCCCCAATAGGTTTCCTTCTGGGGATGCTCCAGCGGATCGCCATAGCATTCCGAAGTCGAGGAAACCAGATACTTCGCGCCATATTTCTTGGCTACATCGAGGGCATGAAAGGTGCCCAGGGAGCCGACCTTGAGGGTCTCAATCCCGTACTCATAGTAGTCCACCGGGCTGGCCGGGCTGGCGAAGTGGAATACGAAATCCACCCGTCCGCAGTCGAAGCGCTCGTTGATGTCGATGTTCTGGAACTCGAAGCGCGATTCGTTGCGGAGATGCTCGAGGTTGGACTGGCTTCCGGTCAGCAGGTTGTCGACCGCTATAACCGAGTTGCCTTCCGCCAGCAGTGCGTCACACAGGTGAGAGCCCAGAAAGCCCGCTCCACCTGTCACCAATACGCGTTGTTTATTCATGATCGCTTGACTTTCCTTGGGGCCGTGCGCGGGGGCGCCGGCGCAATTTCCGCGCTGGCCATGGCACGGCCCACGCTGTAGTAAGTGAATCCCTGCGCGGCCAGAACGTCGGGATGGTAAAGATTGCGCCCATCGATCACGATGGGATACTTCATCTCGCCGTGTAGTCGCTTCCAATCCAAGGCGGCAAACTCGTCCCAGTCGGTCAGGATGAGCAGGGCGTCCGCGTCCTTTGCCGCGGCGTATGGATTGTCCACAAATTCCACGCCCTCGTTCAGAACCTTCTTGGCCCGTTCCATGGCCGCGGGATCGTACGCGGCAATCTGGCAGCCCTCCTGCACCAGGGATTGCAGCAGCAATATCGCGGGCGATTCCCGTATATCGTCGGTGCCTCCCTTGAAGGCCAGGCCCAGAGCGCCGAGCCGCTTGCCGCGCAGCGTCCAGAGTGCGGTGTGGATCTTGCGCAGGAATCGCTGGCGCTGGTCTTCGTTGATGCGCATGACTTCGTCGAGTAGGCGGAATTCGTATCCGCACTCGCGAGCAACGGCACGGAAGGCCATTAAGTCTTTAGGAAAGCAGGAGCCGCCGTAACCAATTCCCGGGCTCAGAAAACGTGGCCCAATGCGGCGGTCTGAACCGATCCCCTGGCAAACCTGCTGCACATCCGCTCCCACCGACTCACAGATCGACGCCACCGCATTGATGAAGGAAATCTTTGCTGCCAGGAATGCGTTCGATGCATGCTTGATCAGTTCCGCGCTCTTGGCGCTGGTGACGATCATGGGCGGCGGAGTAACGGCCGTATCGGGCCGGGGAATTGCATCTCTACGTTTGTAGTAGCTGCCATCGGTCAGCGGAGCATACACCTTGCGCAATAAGTCGGCGCAAGGTTCGGTGTCCGCGCCCACGACGATGCGGTCGGGATACAAAAAGTCGGTGACCGCCGTGCCCTCGCGCAGGAACTCGGGATTCGAAGCCACGTCAAAGGAATCCGGCGGTGCGGCATTTCGCAGAATGATCTTGCGAATCCAGTCACTGGTGTAAACCGGAACCGTGCTTTTTTCCACCACCACTTTGTAGCCATTGACGGCGGCTGAAATACCGCGCGCCACCGACTCTACATAGGAGAGATCGGCTTCGCCCTGCTCGTTGGGCGGCGTGCCGACGGCGATAAAAATCACCTTGCTGACCCGCACCCCCGCTCGCAGGTCCCCGGAAAAAGTCAGCCGCTTGCCACGATTGCGTTGCAGCAACTCCGGCAGGAACTTCTCATGGATAGGAATCTGGTTGGCTTGCAGGGCGGACAATTTCTCCCGATCGTTATCTACCAGGATGACCTTGTGGCCCATGTCGGCGAAGCACGCGCCCGCCACCAGACCCACATAGCCCGATCCCACGATCGTAATTTGCATCCCCTGCACCTTGTTGGGGCTGAACCGATAGGGGCGGAACAAACCCCCGTGCCACCAAAAAACACTCTAGCAGCTTTTCCGGGGGGAACGGGAGTTACGCGCGGTGTACGCCAAGCGGGTCGTAGCAAAAGCGGAAATTCACAGCGGGAGCCTGTTCATCCGTCACGTGAGGATGTGCAAGCCATCACATGCGGCTGTCCCCACGCTCTAGGTTCCCACAAAGCTCTTGCCTTTCCTCTCCTGACCGAGCGCAACCACGGTAATGAGCAGAGCTATGTTCGCGGCCTCAAATGCCGCCAGCGCCCATCCGTAGCCTAGTTTGTCGCGCAGTGCATACTCAATCGTATTGGTTCCCGCCGCAAACAATATGCCGAGTTGATAGGCGAGCCCGGGCATTAGTCCGCGCACGGAATCCGGCGAAAGTTCGTTCAGGTGCGCGGGAATAATGCCCCAGGCTCCTTGTACTCCGACCTGCATAAGGAAAGCGCCCGCGGCCAGCACCAGCAGCGTTTCGCCGAAGGCCCAGAAGGGAATCACCGCCAGAGAAAGAACCAGAGCGGCGATCATGCTCTTCCGCCTTCCCAACGCTTCCGAGAAATGGCCGAATAAAATCCCTCCCAGGATAGCGCCGATGCTGTACAAAATTGCCACCCAGGAGACCACAGCGGGCGTGAAGCGGTGCACCGACTTCAGGAAATCGGGGTACAAGTCCTGCGTTCCGTGCGAGAGGAACATCATGAGCGTCATCAGCAACGCGAGGTAGCAAAACGTCTTCCAGTGGCCGCCGGCTGAGCGAAGAATCGCGCCGACGGTGGGCGCGCGATGCTGCTTCCAGGCCTCCGATTCCTGGACCTTCAATCGAATGTAGAAAGCCAGCAGCGCGGGCGCGCCGCCCACCCAGAACATGGCCCGCCAACCCCACGCCGGCAGCACCAGCCAGGCGGCGACCGCAGCCAGCAGATAGCCCACCGAATAGCCGCTTTGCAGAATTCCAGAAAGCACGCCACGCCATTTCTGCGGCGCGCTCTCCATTGCCAGGGACGCACCCACACCCCACTCGCCGCCCATCCCGATTCCGAAGATGGTACGCAGAATCAGAAACACGGTGTAGTTAGGTGCGAATCCGCACAACAGCTCCATGACCGAGAAAAAAATCACATTCGCCATGAGCGGCTTGCGCCGTCCGTAGCGGTCGGCGAGCACACCGAACACGATCGCTCCCACTGGCCGCATAGCCAGCGTGGCCGTGAGTGTCCACACGATCGCGCTCTTGCTCACATGGAAGTGAAGCGCAAGAGTGTCTACCAAAAACACGAGCACGAAAAAATCGAATGCATCGAGGGTCCATCCCAGAAAGCTGGCGGTGACGGCGTGCCATTGGCCAGGCCGCGCTTGGGCAGGTGCATGGGGATGTTCGTTCGAGGTTATTCCCACTGTGTCGTCAATCCACCATATCAATGGAGCGACGGAGTCCTCGCCCGTCAGAACCAAGGCCTCTGTGTCTTAACGGGTGAAAACTCCATCGCGCTTGTTCAGATCTTCATAAAAGACCTGCCATGAGAACATGACTGACCCGGGGATGCAATACAAGAACCGTAGCCCGGACGGCTGCTTTACCGAGTCCCGGTTTTTCCCCCAAGGCTGGTCGCCACGAATGCCGGCAAGCGCTCGTGCCGGCGCGGCGCTGATGTGCTCCGAGGTGGTTGTCCCTTTGGACCACATTGGGAACGGTTTCGTATTGACATTGCAGTACTTTCGGGCGACACTCCGAATCATAGGTCTGCAGCGGCGCCACGCTGGTCGTGTCTCCCGGCAAAGTTCAAAATTGCAGGTGGGGAAGACGGCTAGGGAGCCGCATCAGTGCCAGGGCTTCTCGCCCGGGCTGCTCAACTCATGGTGCGCCGCGATCCTTCTGAGCCCCGACTGGCCGCCGAACCGCTTCCTCAGGACGCGTCGCAGGCCAAACAGCGAAGTACACTTCCCCTGGATCGCGTCACTACTGTGCTGGCGGGAAATATCGGCGACTCATCTTCTCCTGATTTCGCGTCTCACCTGCCGCTCCAGCAAATTGCCGAGCAAGCTTGCCTCGCCACCCGTGCGACAGCATCGGCCATCGCTCTAAGGCACGGAGATCAAATCGTGTGCCGCGCCACGGTCGGGCCCAATGCGCCTGACCTGGGCATGAGCCTGAACACCAGTTCGGGTCTGTCCGGCGCCTGCGTGCGCACCCGCCAAGTGCAATATTGCGACGACACCGAAACCGACACACGCGTGGACGCCGCGGCTTGCCGGAGTCTGCAGGTCCGTTCCGTGCTGGTGGTTCCTTTGGTCCATGGCGATGAACTGCTGGGAGTCTTCGAGATTTTTTCTCCGCAGGCGCATGCCTTCGCGCATCAGGATCTGCAAACGCTCCACGGACTGGCACGATGGATCGAAGAGAATATTGGCGTCGTTGCTGAGACTCCCGCGCTCACGGCAACTCCTGATTCCACGGCTTCGGTCGCGCGCCCGCCGGAGCCCCCAAGACAACCGGAGCCTCCAGCACAGGAAGAAACTCAGCCAAGTCCCTGGAGTGTGCTTGACCCCTCCTACCAGCCCGAGCCTCCTCCGCCTCCGCGGCGGGCGACCACAGCCTCGTCGTTGGTGAAAGCGCTGGAACGGACGCAACCTTGGTCGACCGAACCGCAGTCGCCGCCCCGGGCCTCGCCCGAACCAAGCCTCCCGCCTCGATCTTCGGCGGCGTCAACGTGGGGTCAGGTTTCTCCAGCGCCCGTCGATTCTCCACTGCCCCAGCCCGCGCCGCCACAAGCTAAGAAGCGGCTCAAACCTCCGCCCGAACCGGCGCCGCCTCAGCCTTCGTCTCCGGCTCCCTGGGCTGGAGATGCTTTGGCTCCATCCGCGCTCGTGGAACCGCAGGCGCCTGAGCCCCCGCTATTTTCAGCGATGGCAGAGCCGCCCGGGCGCGATTGGGCGAGTGGCTTGCTGACCGTGATTGTGATCGCGCTGGCCTTGTTGCTGGGGTGGATGCTTGGTCGCGTAGGCTGGCAGGCAGCTCCGAGCCCGCATAAGACTCAGGCGGAGTCGACGCCTCCGGCACCGGTCCGCCAGAATTCGCAGCCGCCGAACCCGGCGCCGTCCGATGCCGTTGCCTCCAATGCGGCTCCGGCTCAGTCTGCGGCCCGAAACCCTTTCGAGCCGCGCACGCCAAACACATCAAAAGCACAGGCCGAAACCGAGGCCGCTTCAAACGGCGACCTGGTGATCTATCAGGACGGCAGAATCATCTTCCGCCAAAACGCGCAGGCCCCCAAAGCATCCTCTAGTACGGAATCCGCGGGTGCGAAAGCCGGCAGTCCCGCTGCCAATGGGACCGACATGTCCCCGCTTCTGTTGGACAGTGCGAGTCCTCGTTTGATCCATCGGGTTGAGCCGGTTTATCCCGCGGAAGCCCGCCGCCTACACCTTCAAGGCTCAGTGGTGCTAGATGCGAACGTTGATAACAACGGCGAGGTTCAGGAACTCAGATTGATCAACGGTAATCCCCAACTGGCGACCGCTGCGGCGGAGGCGGTCCGGCAATGGCGTTTTGCACCTTACCGTCAGGGCGGTAAGATCGTGGATTTCAAGACGCGGCTCACTCTGAACTTCAACTTGCCGTAGAAACCGTCGTTGGTCGTTGGTCCTTGGTCGTTGGCCCTTCATCGTCGAATTCGACGAACCTCGGGAAAGCCAATGACCAACGTCCAACACCGGTTTTATCCGTTGGCCAATTCCTTGGCGCGCTGCGCCGCCTTGACCACCGCTTTTATCAGCGTCACGCGCAGCTTTCCTTCCTCGAGTTCCATAATGCCGTCGATGGTGCAGCCGGCCGGAGTAGTTACCGCATCCTTCAACAACGCCGGGTGATCTCCGGTTTCAAGCACGACCGTCGCTGCTCCCAGCGTGGTTTGCGCAGCCAGCAAGGTAGCGATATCCCGTGGCAAACCGACTTTCACCCCAGCTTCCGCCAACGATTCCAAAATGATGTAGATGTATGCCGGCCCGCTGGCTGAGAGGCCGGTGACCGCGTCCATGTGCTTTTCGTCGACCACCACCGTCCTGCCCACGACATTGAATAGCGCGGTCGCCATCTCGATGTGCCGCGCTTCGGCGAACTTTCCCTTGCACAGCGCAGTAATGCCGCAGCCTACAGCACTCGGAGTATTGGGCATCGCGCGTACGACCGGCACAGCCGTCGCCAGAGCCTTCTCGATCTGGCCCGTCGCTACCGAAGCCGCCACCGAAATGATGAGCTGTTTCTTGGAAACATTGGGGCGAATCTGCTCGATCACATCCGCGACCACCTGAGGCTTGACGCAGACCAGCACGATGTCGGCATCGCGCACGGCCGCGAGATTGTCGGTGCCCACGGAAATGCCAAGTTGCTTGCCCAGACTGCGTGCGCGATCCTCATGCTGCACCGTAGCGGTGGTGGCTCGCGGCGCCAGCCGTCCCTTTTGAAGCAGGGCTTTGAGCAGGATGCCGCCCATTTTTCCGGCTCCCAGAACCGCCACGCGCTTTTTAGAGAGATCAAAACCCATGCTCGCCTCCGAAGGGCGGCCAGAATATCACACCATGGGAGGACAGGCGGGGGCGGCCGCGAAAGCTGAGAACCGAGAACTGAAAACTAAGAACTGAATTTCGTAACCGTAAGGAAAGTCTGACGAAGTGCCGATCCAAACCCTAGACCACAGAGGGTACAGGGGAGCAGAGAGGAACACGGCCGAACACAGACGCTGGATCAGAGTCTCCGAGCTACTGCACCGTCAAGGTCACCGTCACAGAATGCTGCAACTGTTGATCGCCAGATCCTTCGCTGGCGGTGACGATCACGAGGTAGGTCCCGGGAGATGTTCCGGCCTGGGGAGGAGGTGTCGGCGTCGGCGTCGGCCCTCCGCCTCCTCCCCCCGTCAAACCCCCGCCGCAGGCGGGTTGCAACAGCAGAACAATTCCCAGGATCAGGCAGCCTGCCAACTGGTCCCGCCGCCGCGGCCTCGCACAACCCAACCCCAGAGCCAGAGGCAAAAGGGCCGCGAAAAATAAAGCATCGTGGTTGTGCCGCACCGGTGTGCCCCGAGACGCCACCGAGGCCGTGGTAGAGACCGTAAGCATCACCGTCCCACCCCCGCTCCCGCTACTGAGTTGGCTCGGGCTGAACGAACAACTGCTGAAAGACGGCAGCGCAGAGCAGGGCACGAATGTAACCGGGGCCGGAAATGCGGACAGCCCCATCGGCGTCACGTTAAGGGCGTAAGTCGCGGATTGACCAGCTTTCACAGTCTGACTGCTCTGATCTGCGCTAATGACAAAGTCAAAAACATTCAGCACGATCGAGGCAGTGTGCGTAATCGACGCCACGTCCGTGCCAATCCCCTGGACGTTGAACGAATAACTTTCCACCACCGGACTGCTTACCGTCACGGTGAATGTTCCCCCAGGCGCGACCGCGAGCGGATTCACAGTGCAGGTCGGCGGCGGCGCCGTGGCGCCCGCCACACACGAGAGCTGCACCTTACTGTTATAGCCATTGATCCCGGTTACGGTTCCTTGCAGGCTGATTGGCTGGCCGGGCACAGAAGCGGAGGGCACCGCTCCGAACGTGACGGCGTAATCCTGGCTGCTGGTCACGGTTACACCCACGGACTGGCTGAGTGTCTTCGTGCCTGCATCCGAGGAAGTGGCGCTGACATTCACGTTGAAATGTCCTAGTTGAGCAGCGGAGGATGCTGCCAGCGTTAGCGAAACCGTGACGGAACTCCCCAGACTGCGGCTGATATTGCTGCTCGGGAAAAAACTGCAGTTCACCCCAGCCGGTGGGGTGCAGAAAAATTGAACCATGCCGTTCGCTGGAAACGAACCCAGAAAATCTAGCTGCGCGGTTAGAGGTGACGAATTCTGGCCCAACGCCACGCTAACGCTGGCCGGGACTGTACATGTAGGACACGAGAATGTCCCCGGGTCGAAATCAACCACATGCAGGGTGAGAGGCGTATCGTGCGTGAGACTGCCGGCATCGGCGCCGTGCACATTGAACGAATAATCTCCCAAAGGGCCGCCGGCGGTCAACACGAAAGGCACGCCCGCAGCCGTTGGCACGATACCGGACTGATCAAAGCTGCACGGGCTGGGAATCTTGCCTCCCGTACAGCTTAGTGCGACCTGATTCGTGTAGTTGTTGAACTCACTCAGAATTCCGCTAAAGGCTCCCGTCCGTCCGGCAAAGATGTACTCAACCGGACTCGGGAAGGCAATCTGGAAGTCTGGCGTCGTCGTCAGCGGAAACTGCCAAACCCCACGCCCGTATGTAGAGGCGCGCAGCAGCTTCGTGGTGCCGGTGTTGAACATGCGCAATGTGTTTACGGATACATTCGGCAGAAAACCCGCCAGCCCGCTTCCGGGAGCTGGTCCAACCTCGCTCCAGTTTGCCGCGGCGGTGCTGCTGGAGAAGACTCCAACGTCCGTGGCCACGTACACAGTGCCCGAGCCGGCGTCCACCAAGACCGCGTCGGCTGGGGCATCCGGGAGTTGCCCGGTTCCGGCGCCACTAAAGTCGGCCCAGGTTCCTCCGGCATTTGTTGTCTTCCATACATGTGAGACATGGAAGCCCATGATCGTTGCGTAAGCCGTGTTGCCCGACGCATCGGCGCTGTCGAGCGCAATCCCTGATACCGGAAAGTTCGCGGGATTGATCGCTCCAGTTCGGTCCGCCCATGTGGCCGCGCCACCCGTTGCATTCGTCGTGACCCACACGTGCCCGCCGGCGGGTACCGCCGCCAGCGGACCGGTTCCGTCCGTGCCGGCATAGATTGTGTTTGAGAATCCGCTGCTGTCTTTCGCCCCGCCGGCCGCCAGCGAGCGCACCGTGTTGACCTCCGCTCCTGTACATCCGGCAGCGCTCCCGGTTTCGAAGTTATTGCTAAGGGCGGCGAATCCCGTACCCAACGTGCTTCCTCGCCACACTCGGCAAGTGCCGACGATCAACTCGCCCGAGTTCTGAGGGTCCAGCATGTACGGCACATAAAGCGGCCCGCCATCTCCGCCCAGAGTTGCATCGGAAACAATGGGATCACTGTTGAAGTCTGCCGCGTGGCACGCCACGCCCAACGTGCACCGTTGAATGCTGACCCCGGTGTTCGCAGTAAACCACTCTGTCGAACCGTCGGGATGGAGCGCAATTTCGCTGTAGCCACCGTCTCCCGAGTTCACATTGTTCCAGGTCGTGCTTACCTGCGCCGCTCCGGTGGCGGGCGAGCCGTTGCCCTGCGTTCCCCCGAGAACAGTGTTTGCGTCGCTGGGATGCTGCGCCAGTGATACAAACTGTGTCATCGAACCCAGCGTCTGGTTCAGACTGTCAAATTGATTTGGGGTTCCGCAGCTTCCACTGGTCAAACCGTTGTAGCCGTCGAGCGCGCGGTAGATTCCTCCATCGTTGGCGAAATATCCCAGCGCCTTGCTGTTCACCACCATGAAATCCATCGCATGCTGGCCGGGATGAACCTTCGCAATCGACCCCAGATTCGGAGGACAACCATACACGTGCGTCAGATTCACGAATGTGAAGTTCGGTGGAGGCGCGGGCGTCACGTTGGGATTGCACGTCGGAAATGTATTTGTCAGCGTGCACTTGTAGAGATTCACCGCTCCTGCATACAAGTCCGTCCCAGTGGCGCCATCGGGCAGAGCAGCCAGCGTAAGGTTGTAGGTCCCGTTTTCGGTGCCGCAGCCGCCTATCAAGTCCCCGCAATCGGTGATACCAGTGTCGTCGATCATCATCCAGGTCGTGCCGCCATCGTTAGTTCTCCAGATTTTCTGATCGTTGTCGTCGGCGTCCACGAACCACACATACATCTCGTTTCTTCCGGGCACCACCGCCATCTCGCCGCGATAGAAGGGGCAAGTCCGCAGAGTCGGACTGGCAGGGCAGGACGATTCGCCCAGCCCGCCCTCCCGGCTGATTGAGGAGACGAGTCCAGTTGATGCCATCGCTCGACTCATAAAAACCATGGAAGCGCAGAGCGGCGAAAAATACGCCTGCGACTCCGTTGAAAACCGCCGCTGGGTTGTAGACGACTGAAGTCGCCGATCCGGCCTCGACCGTGGAGGGTCCGTCTTTACTAATAGCGAGGCTCCAGGACAGGCCGCCATCGGCCGACGCGTAGAGGCCGAGGTTCGCAGCGAGCGGATTCTGTAGTCCATCGAGTTCGCCCTGCGACGTGCCTGCCGCCGCCGCCACAACAAGGTTGGGATTGCTGGTGCTGAACGCGATCTTGCTGAAGCCAATTCCGGCGAATGAGTGGGGCGGTACAGCGGCGTCCTGCGGGATCAGCGTCCAGGTTTTGCCGGCGTCCGCTGAGCGCAAAATGCCAAGCCCATAGTATGAATCCGTCGAGCTGTTGGCTTCGCCGGTCCCAACCAGAATCACACTCTTCGTGGGATCGGGACTGGCGAGCTGCGGCTGGATGGCGATGGCCCCCACCGCCAACGTGGCTTGCCCATCGAGGAGCGAGAATTGCGGCTTAAAGGTCTTGCCGAGGCAGCCCGCTTGAGCCGGCGGAGCATTCCAGGTAACCGTGGAGGAATCGGGGCACAACGCCCCCGCATTCGTGGACTTCCACAAGCCTCCGTAGGCTCCGCCGACATACACGGTGTTCCCGGTGGGATCGGCGTGGTCGATCGCGACCGCCGTGGCTCGCCCTGAAACCCAGTTGTAATCCTGCTCGCCGGTCCCGCTCGCATCGGAGGCCAAGGGCGCAGGGCCCATAGGAGTCCAGCCAGCGGACGAAGAGGCCCGAGGCGATGCACTGGCGGTTCGCTCCGCCGCGGCTTGGCGCGCTATCCGCATTCGCAGCTTTTGTTGATAAGCGCTGGCACGAAGCGCGGCGGCTGGCGCTCCGGCAGCCTGGCGGCCACGCTGGAACCATTGCTCGCGGGCCTGGCGATGCTCAGCGCCTGCACCGGTTCTGGCTTGCTCCGCGTTTGTTGCCTGACCTAGCGCGGGGGCGCAGGCGATGAGAGATATCAGCAGGACATTAAACGAAAGACAACCTTTGCAAACACGCATGGCAAGCCTTTATCGAGCAAGCTTTAGCATGAGTCGCTGAGGCCAGAAAGCTCCGAATGCAGATCAGCCTGACTGGAGTCCCTCATTGGGAATTCAAGCGTGTGGCGATGAATACCAAGGTGGACAGCTCGAAAGTAGACGCGAGCCGAACGCAAGCGTTTACCACGGAAGCACGGAGTCAAAGAGAAGAACCAAGATCGAACTGTTCTCCGTGTCTGCGTGCCTCAGTGGTGAAAATGAGGCTAGGCTGCCTTATTCGGAGTAGCTGCCGGTCTGATCTCCCCTAGCTTCACTAATCGGGCGACGATCGAAGGCACGCTTCGGTTGTGCGACTTGGCAATCTCGTGAAAGTCGATTCCCTGGCGGACCTCGGCGCAAACCTGCGCGTCTTCCTCGCGCGACCAATACCGGCCAGCGTTTGCCGGACGGCTGCGCGTCCGCTCCTGTAGTTGCACCAGCGCTCCCAGGGCGCGGTTGAGGGCCTTGACGACTTCCGGCCTACGACAGATCGACTCGGCTTCCAATGCTTCCCGGGTCTCCGGATTCACACCTCCAGCCAAGGCGCGCACTATAGTCAACGCTGCTTCGATTTCCATTCAGTTAGGACCTCCGCGGGAATGGTAGCGGGAGGCTGGTCTCGAACGCTGTGACGGCTGAACATCATGTGCTCCGATGTGCCCATATTGGAACCAGTGCCGCCGCGTAAGATGTACCATCATTAATTCTGCAGAGACGTAGCTTGCTTGCTGCGTCTTTCTTCGGGGGAAGAGGCTCATGAACTGGCAGGCATTTTGGCTCACGATCCGGCTGGCGGTGCTGGTGGCGGGAGTGCTGACTGTCCTCGGTCTGCCGATTGCCTATTGGATTACCTATTCGCGCTGGCGGTGGAAATTTCTGGCGGAAGCGGTTGTCGCGCTGCCCATCGTTCTGCCTCCGACGGTGCTCGGGTTTTACGTTTTGGTGGCCCTTGGGTCGCGCAGTCCGCTCGGGCGTTGGTGGCAGTCTTTGACCGGGCACACGCTGGCTTTTACCTTCGCCGGACTGGTCATTGGGTCGATCATCTACAGTCTGCCATTTGCGGTACAGCCGTTCGCCGCCTCATTCTCGGCGGTAGATACCAAACTGATCGCCGCTTCCTCGACCCTTGGCGCGTCGAAGTTCCGGACCTTCTCGAGCGTAATCCTGCCGCTGTCGCTGCCCGGACTGGTGACCGGCGCGGCGCTGAGCTTTGCCCACACCATGGGCGAGTTCGGAGTAGTGCTGATGGTGGGAGGGAATATTCCGGGGGTGACGCGCACGGTCTCGATTGATATCTACGATCAAGTACAAGCGTTCAATTTCGCCGCCGCCAACCAGACTGCGCTGGTGTTGCTGTTGATTTCGTTTGCCGTGCTTTCGGTGGTCTATGGACTGAATCGAAAAGCCTGGACAATCGGGCCGTGGAAGTAGCTCGCGTAGCGCCGGCCTCTGGCCGGCGTGTTGCCCAAATGCCATGATTTTCCGCAATCGCATCCGATGAAAAGGTATTCCGAAAATATCGCTGCGGAAGACGTTCCCGAAGCCGCGACCGCTCCGCCGCTCCCCGATGCCCTGACCGTCCAGCTCCGCAAGAGCTTTGCCAGCGGCAGCTTCGAATTGAATCTTTCGTTTTCAATTCCTCCTGGCATTGCGATCCTGTTCGGCCCTTCCGGGGCAGGGAAGACTACGTTGCTCGATTGCATTGCCGGACTAAGCACTCCCGACTCGGGGCGGATCGCCGTCGGGCGCCAGGTCTTTTTTGATGATGGCCTCAATATCCCCGTGCGCAAGCGAAAGATCGGCTATGTCTTCCAGGATCTGGCGCTGTTTCCTCATCTCAGCGTGGAGAAGAATGTTCATTACGGACTTGCCCGCCAGAATGCGGATGAGCGCCGACGCCGTTGTGACGCCATGCTGGAATCTTTTCGTATCTTTGATCTGCGAAAGCGCAAGCCGGCAGAGATTTCCGGCGGTGAGCGTCAGCGGGTGGCGCTGGCCCGCGCCCTTGTGACCGATCCCTGCCTGCTTCTGCTGGATGAGCCTTTGGCAGCTCTCGACGCGGCAACGAAAGCCAAAATTCTGCAGGACCTGCGAGCCTGGAACCAGGCGCATCGCATTCCCATCCTCTATGTCACGCATAGCCGGGAAGAGGTGTTTGCGCTTGGCGAGCGCGTACTGGTGCTGGAGCATGGGCGAATGATCGCCCAAGGCACGCCGCACGAGGTGATGACTGCGCCGCGACAGGAGACAGTCGCGCAACTGGCGGGTTTCGAAAATATCTTCAATGCCACGGTGGTGGCAGCACATGAAGATCGCGGCACCATGACCTGCCGCCTCGCGGGCAGCAACGTCGAATTGGAAACGCCGCTGGTGCGGGCGGAGGTGGGCTCGGCTCTCCGTGTCGGTATTCGCGCCGGAGATATTCTGCTGGCTACAGTGCATCCCAAGGGGTTGAGCGCGCGCAATGTGCTTCCGGGGCGAATGGTTTCTCTGGCCCAGCGCGATGTCATCGTGGCGGCGCAAGTGAATTGCGGCGTGGAAATGGAAGTGCATCTCACGCTGGCCGCGCGGGACGCGCTGGGGCTTCAGCCGGGACGCGAGGTGTGGCTGGTGGTGAAGACGCACTCATGCCACTTGATGGCGGAGTAGCGCCGGCGTCTCGCCGGCGCGCGTTGCATTTCGCTTGTCATTTCGAGTGACGCGAGAAATCCGCTTTGTTCTGTGCACTGGCAGACAGCAGATTCTTCGCGTCAGCTCAGAATGACAATATAGGTTGCCGTTTCTTCTGCGGGGGCTAGGTGCCCTCGCGACAGCCGGCGGGACGCCGACGTTACTTGGACGCGTCCATTTCGATCACCCCGACCCATTGGCCCTTGCGGGTCTCGCTGTAAACGAGTCGTCCACCCAGAACTTGCGCGGCGGCTTCCGGGCTTACGTCGCGATGGTAGCCGAAAAACTTTGTCTTGATTCTCTCCCACCCACGCCAGTTCTCAAGCAAAGGGTGCGGCGGCTCATACTTCGTCGAGAAGACGAGCGCAACGTCGCACCGAGGGCGCATCTGAGACGCGTTCATCAGGTTCTCCAGAGTAAAGTCTTCCATCTGCACTACTTGCATCGGGCGAGTGAGATACCCGAGCCACGGTTGAGACAACTCGCCGCTGGCCGGCCAAGCGGTCAGCACTCTGGCCATGGGGTAGCGCGCCTCCAGGAAAGTCTCGGCGCGCTGGTGCAACAAGATGTAGTCACGGTACGCGAGATTGTCTTCCAAAGAGAATCCGTAAGGCGGGTTGATGAACAGCGCTGCTACAAAGCCCAGTACCACGATTCCGGCAACCGCCCGCCAGTAGCCCACTCTGCGCCAGATGGTAGATACGAACACGATGATCACCAGAGGAACCGCAGGGAGCATGTAGCGGGCAAGCACAGCTCCACCGATGATCGACATCACCGCCACATAAGTGACGACCACCACCAGAAATGTGAATTGTATGGACGGTGCAATTCGCGGCCGCGTACGTTCTTGACCTTCGGAATCATCGCGCAGCGCTGGCAGCCACATGGCCAATAACGCAGCCAGGGTGAGCAGGTATAGATTCATATAGCCGAACGTCTGCCAGAGCCGCATCAGCATCGCCAGAAAGATGCGCAGCGGGTGAATGGTGGCCTGCACGTTGTAGCGCAGGAATTCCGGATTGCCAAACGTGAATCCAGTGAGCGACCGATGATAGGCATACCAAAGCGCGAGTGGGAGGCAGGGAATGAGAAGAGTAGCGCTGGCGTGACGAAATGCCGTGGAGCGACGGGCGTCCTCGCCCGTCAGACCACGGACCTGCGCCCCGACGGGCGAGGGCGCCCGTCGCTCCACAAACGCCGCCGATCCTGCCCTGTGCATCGAAGGGACGGCAGCGCTACAAAGTAGCGCTAGCGGGGTCAGCACTGCCGTTTCCTTCGCCAGCGCCGCCAGCGAAAACCATAGCGCCGCCAGCCATCGTCGATCCTCGATATAGGCGAGCAGACCCCAGAACGTCAGACCGGCTGCCGCCAGATCCACCTGTGCAAGCGAGCTTTGCACAAAGAAGACGGGGTACAGCGCGGTGCAGAGCGTGGATGCCAGTGCGACCTGGATATCCGCTACCCGCTCCGCCAGCCGGAACACACCGAGCAGCGAAAAGGCCGCGACCAGCAGCATCGCAGTACGAGTGACCAGCGGCGAGTAGCCCGCCAGCTTCCAGCACATCGTCAGATAGCCCATGACCAGCGGCGGGTGCGCATTCGACGGAGTGGAATGCGGGATCAACGATCCTGTCAGCAGCAGGTCACGCGCTGCCGGAATGTAATAGCCGGCCTCATCCCAAAAATAAGGCAAGCCCAGAAGAGGGAAGTGCAACGCGAACAGCCCGGCAAAGAGGGCTGCAAAGATGATCGCGGGCTGAAAGCGGCGCTCGGTTGCAGAGTGTGGCACTTGGGGGCGCTGGTTGTGTTATCTCAAGAACTCTCGGATTGTCAGTGGTGGAGCGACGGGTCCTCGTCCGTCAGGGCGCAGATCGGTGGTCTGACGGGCAAGGACGCCCGTCGCTCCAACGCATTAACAACCTCTCAATGACGATTCCGATTCATCAGAAGGCAGCGTCTAGTTTACCTGTCCGGAAGCCATCATCCGTGGGTCGAGTTTGATCTCGCCGAAAGCGCTTTCATAGTTCTGCACATCGTGCTGCAGAACGGAAAGCAGTGCCTTAGCCTGCTGCGGGCTCAAGTAGATTCCCTGGAAATTGCGAATCTCGACTTGTGTTTCCGTTTGCTGTTGTAAGGTGCCGAAGACCAGCAAGAAATCCCACACGCTGACCCGCACCTGCACGCTGTTGGAATAGTTCTCGCGATAGTCGGGAGTGTGAACCAGCTTGATGTTCGGTTGCGTCGGAGTTGTCATGGCCGGTTCAGTGTAGCGGCTGAGGGCCAAAGAAGGGAAGTGGCCCGCGCTTCCCTGGGTAGAGAACACCCGGGCGAACGAATCCAACCGCGCACTTACCGCAGAGTAAATGCTGGTCGAAATGTAGGGTTCTGAATCAGGATTTCGATGATGATGTCTTGGGTGAATTCTCTTGGCTATCGCTGGACGGCATCCCTCGCCTGCCGGAGGTTCGTATCAGGGCACGCCTTTACGGCGTGCCATCTCGAACTGCGAAAAGCTGGTTCCGCGCCGATGAGGCGCCATTCTCAGGCCCCGGCGTCGCTGTCGCAGTTGCACCCCATGGGCGCGAGAAATCGGGGTTCGCCTGGCCACGACGGCACGGCTGAAGCCGGTGCTCCGATACGAACCGCCTGCTTCCGTAAACGGACATTAGACTCAGAATGCTAGACACGCACGGCTGCAATTTCTACCAAACTGGCTTGCCCTGCTTGTCGCGAAACTCGAAGATATCGTTGCCACGCTTCACTTCGCGGGCGAAGATGGTGTCGACATCCTCAAATCTCAGCTTCATTCCCTTAACTTCGACCTTGTCTCCCGGTTTCAGGATCAGATCATAGGCCTTCACAAATGCGCTTGAAGCCAGGTGTACTTCGATGCTCGTTCCATCCGAGAGCTTGAGGACCACGTGCGCTCCCATCCCCCCACTCATCGGGCACTGGCGGTCTCTCACCTCGGTGACCGTTCCGCTAAAACTAGCCTCAGCTGCCGGGTCGTACTTGGGCACGCTCGCAGTCGCCGTGTTTTTCTGAGCGGCGAATGCCGGAACTGCTATCAACACCAGCGCAAGGATCAGAACTACTATTAACCAGCTTTTCATAGGCGTTCCTCCTTTTCCGACGGATCCGACAACCACGCCTCACCTCTGTATGCATTATGGTCTTAGTAGACGGCGCGCCCTGTGATTGGGGTCACCGGAGTGTGTGATTCGCGGCAAAGGCGCTGACCATCATTCCGTCAACCCCAATGATGTAAACTGGCGGAAACGATCAGCTTCCGCTTCCTCGAAACAGCCGCCGGGACTACGCGGCATACTGGCAAACACATATGTCAACCATTACAGGGCCAACTCTTGTGCCGGACGACGATGTGACTCCCGAGCTTTCCGTCGTCATGCCCTGCCTGAATGAATCGGTCACAGTGGGAGCGTGTATCGAACAGATCCAGGAGACCTTTCGGAAACACAATATCGCAGGCGAGATTATCGTCGCCGACAACAACAGCGAGGACAATTCGCGAAAAATCGCGCAACAATTGGGCGCGGGCGTGGTGCTGATTCGCGACCGGGGTTACGGCAGCGCTCTTATGGGCGGCATCGCGGCGGCCCGCGGAAAGTACATCGTGATGGGCGATGCCGACCGCAGCTATGACTTCACCCAAATCCCGGTTTTTCTGGAGAAGCTGAGAGCGGGATACGAACTAGTGGTGGGCAATCGTTTCCAGGGAGGAATCCAGCCCGGCGCTATGTCTCTCCTGCATCGCTATTTCGGAAACCCCGTGCTCACGGGAATTGGCCGTCTGTTCTTTCACGTTCCCTGCCACGATTTTCATTGCGGCCTGCGCGGTTTTACCCGGGCGGCATACGAACGCATAGGCTTGCGCACTACCGGGATGGAGTTCGCCAGCGAAATGATCGTGAAGGCGGCGCTGTTCAACGTCCTGATGTGCGAAGTGCCAACCACTCTTGCACCCGACGGCCGCGGCCAGCCGTCGCACATGCGAAGCTGGCACGACGGCTGGAGGCATTTGCGCTTCTTGTTGCTTTACAGTCCGCGCTGGCTCTTTCTTTATCCGGGATTGGCGCTCCTGCTGGCCGGTTTGGCGGTGGGCCTGTGGCTGTTTCCGGGCCCGCGAACTGTAAGAGGTGTGGTCCTGGACATCCACAGTCTTCTTTACGCAGTAGTGGCCATTCTGGTGGGCTTTCAAGCGATTGTATTTGGATTTCTAACCAAGGTATTTGCCATCACCGAAGGGCTGCTTCCCCCGGACCCGCGCCTGACTCGGGCCTTCCGAGTGTTCAATCTTGGAAAGGGACTGCTCGCGGGCGCGCTGCTGCTGGCCGCCGGTATTGGAATTGCGGTTCATTCTTTCTTCGTCTGGAATCGTGCCGCGTTTGGCCCGATGAATCCCGTGGTGCTCGTGCGCCTAGTGGCGGCGGCGATGGTTTCGCTCACCCTGGGTGTAGAGGTTATCTTTGCCAGTTTCTTCTTCAGTATTCTCGGCCTGACGCGGCGATGAGCTCGAGCCAACCCTGGCTCATGGTGACGCGGCGCGATTCGTGAACCGCGCCGTCATCCCCTGCAGAATCCGCGGTAGATCGTACTCCGGCTGCCAGAGCGGAAAATGGCTGTGGATCTTACGCAGATCCGAGATGTAGCAGATGTGATCCCCGACGCGGTTAGTGGGATTGTACTGATAGTTCAGCGGATGTCCCATTTCCCTCAGCAGGCGAATCGTCTCCAGCACGGAGAGGCTGTTTCCGCGTCCTCCACCGAGGTTGTAAACCTCGCCACACCGCGGGTGCTGTTGGAATTGAAGGAATAGGCGCGCAACGTCGCGGCAGTGAATCTGATCGCGAACCTGTTTTCCCTTGTAACCGAAAATTGTGTAGGGCTTCCCGGTCATCGCGCACATCACGATATAGGCCAGATAGCCGTGCAGTTCGACGGCCGCGTGTTGCGGTCCGGTGAGGCATCCCCCGCGAAAGATTCCGATCGGCATGCCGAAGTAACGCCCGAACTCCTGGCACATGATGTCGGCCGCGGCTTTGGAGGCCCCAAGCAGAGAATGCAGGCACTGATCGATGGGCATCGTCTCATCGATGCCGTCCATTCCATTGGCGTAGTCGTAGCGTTCCTCCTGCTCGACCATTGCCACATGGTTCGGGCGGTCCCCATAAACCTTGTTGGTGCTGGTGAAGCAGAGGGGAGACTCCGGGCAGGATTCTCGCGCCGCCACCAGAATGTTCATCGTGCCAACGGCGTTAACGTCAAAATCCACGTCGGGAATGGACGCGGCTTTGTCATGCGAGGGCTGTCCCGCGGCGTGAATGATGAAATCTGGGCGTTCGGCGTGGAAGATATCCCGCACGTTCTGGCGGTCGCGAATATCGGTGGAGTAATGGCGGTAGCTGGGAAACTCCTGCTGCAGCGCTTGGATGTTGGCCAGCGTCGATCCGCCTTCGCCAAAGAAGAATTGGCGCATGTTGTTATCGATGCCGGTGACTTCCCAGCCCTGTTCCGCCAGCAGACGCACGCATTCCGAGCCGATCAGACCGCCCGAGCCTGTGACTAATGCCTTGCTAGTTTTCACGCAGCACCTGGGAACGGCATTGTACAATCTCCTTTTGCCAAATGCCGCGACGACCGATGCGCCACGCTCATCGATGATCCGCTGGCGCCGGGACTGCGGATTGAAAATCGACATGCGACGCGAGAGTTTTTGCCAACCGAGCCGTTCTCGACTCGTGATCGCTTACCCTAGGAATCCTTGAGCATGTCGATCGCTATCCGCAGCGCTCATGATGTTTCGCCCTCGGCGGAGAACTTGCCCCTGCCGCGGCTCCTCGCCGGACGTTTGCCCTGGAACCGAACCACCTGGCTGGCCCTGGCGGCATTGCTCATCCTTTGGGCGATTTTGTTCAGCTCAACCTGGGCCACCTGGGGGAACCCCACTGTAGACAGCGGCCGCGAGATGTATGTTGCCAGGGCAGTGGCGCAGGGCCAAACGTTGTATCGCGATGTTTGGTACCTCTACGGACCCCTGGCGCCTTATCTGAATGGCCTGCTCTTTCGCCTGTTTGGCGTTCGCCTAGAAGTGCTCTATTGGGCAGGTTCACTCTCCGCGCTAGGCTCTGCCATCTTTCTCTATTTCTCCGGAATGCAGTTGTCTTCCTGGCTTGCCGGTTGGACCACCGCCGCTGTCGTACTGATTCAGGCCTTTCCCCCGGGGATATTTACTTTTCCGCTGCCCTACTCCTTCGCCTCGGTCTATGGCTGCCTAGGCGCGTGTCTGCTGCTCTGGCTCGGTCTTCGGTCCCTGGAATCGAGCCGAGCCTGGATTTTCGCCGCCGGAATTGCAGCTTGCGTTTCGCTTCTTACCAAGCTCGAGTTCGGCAGCGCCGCTTACGCATTTCTCTTCCTGCTCATTGCCGAGCGCTTCCGGCGAAGCAGATCGGGGAAGTCGCTATTGCGCGACCTGGTCGCGGTCCTGCCCGGCATACTTGTCTGCCTGATCGTCATTGGCTGGATGATTTCTCTTCGTGGGGCTGATTTCATCACCCAGGAAAACATCATGAGTTGGCCAACCAGCTACTTTATGCGGACGTATGGGGCAAGGTGGCTGGGACTCGATATAACTCTTGCCTCGGTTGTGGCGACCGCATGGCCGATCCTTCTGCTGGTCGCCTTCGCCGGTTTTGTTCGTTGGGTCCTGCCTCGGCTGCCCGGCTCCGAGCGCTGGTTCTTCCCCGGTCTGGTGGTCTTGCTTACAGTCGTAGGTCTGGGTAGCGCCGCGCCCACGTTGTACGCCCACCACCTGGAAGCCGGTTTTCAGGCGATCTTCTTCCCCGCCGCTATGGTTGCGCTCGTCGCGGCAGGGGCTGGCGTAGTGGGATGGCTGCTTTGGCGTGGCAAAGTCCAGCGGGACGCGATCCCGTTATTCTTGCTGGCTGTCTTTGCCAGTCTTCTTGATTTCCGGATGTCGTTCATCACCAGTTCCAGCGGCTATTCGATCTACTACGACGGACCTGTCGTCCTCGCCTTTCTTCTCTTCGTGCGCTTTATGCTTCCCACCGTCCCGCGATGGTCCGGGCTGCGGGAGCAATGGGAACTCGTCTTTTGCTTTGGATGCCTGGCTGTCGTTTCAGCAACGGCGGCCGCCGCGGATAGGCCGAGCGCAGCCAATTGGGTCCTCGTGAGGACGGATCACGGCAGCATTCGGGTTCTCCCGCCGCTTGCCTCCCGGTATAAGCTCGAGATCGATTTCATGAAAGAGAGCATCGCCCACGGGGACTACGTCCTGTCCGTGCCGGAAGATGTAAGCGTCTACTTCTTCTCGGACGCCCAATGTCCCACCCGCCTCCTCGAGTTCACTCCCGGGGCGCTGGCTCCGGGCAAGATGACCGACGAACTGATCCACCAGATCGAAAGCAAGCCGGTGCGCTACCTCCTGTGGGCGGAGCGCAAGTTCCCGGAATATGGCGTGCCGGAGTTCGGAAAGGACTACGATCAGTTCTTCGGCGACTATCTCCGCTTGCACTACCGGCCCGTCCGATCCCTGGCCCCCCCAGGCCAGAAAGTCTGGTCGGTAGTGGTCTGGGAGCGCATACCGGCGGGTGAGTCACGGTGAGCACAGCGGAAACCACACCCGAGACTAAAGCCTGGGGACCCGAACTGCTCAACCAGCTTCGGGAGCAGCGGCGCCAGCAACAGGACGCAATTGCTGAGGACCGCGACCGCCGCATACGCGCCAATCGCTATTACTACGGCCGCATCAAACGCCTTCTCCGCTTCATCGTCGAACCCGCCAGCCGGGTGCTCGAAATTCGTTGCCAGACCGGCCACCTGCTGGCCGCAGTCGAACCCGCTTATGGTGTGGGCGTTGAGATCGGTTCGGCCATGGTAGAACGCGCTCGCCGCTCGCACCCGAATCTGCACTTCGTCCAGGCCGATCCGGAAGAACTCAATCTGAACCAGACCTTCGACTTCATCTTGTTCAGCCACATCTTCGATACGCTCGACGTTCTGCGCACCTTCTTGCAGGTCCGCCGGCACTGCACACGCGACACGCGCCTGGTGGTCATCAACTACAACCATCTTTGGCAACCCCTGCTGGAGCTGGCCGGCAAACTAGGGCTGCGCTCGAGGTTTGTGGAACCGAACTGGGTCAGCGAACACGACGTGCGTGGCTTCCTGAACCTCGCTGGCTTTCGTGTGATTCGAACTCACCGTCTCATTCTGTTCCCCAAGTGGATACCGCTGGTCAGCGCCTTCCTGAACGGCTTCGTTGCCAAACTGCCGGGCCTGCAGCGCCTTTGCCTGATGCAGGTCACCGTGGCCCGCCTCCAGCCCGAGGGCGAAAGTGAACCCGATGTCGGCGTCTCGGTGATAGTCCCGTGCTGCAACGAGCGAGGCAACATTCAATCGGCCGCCGAGCGCATTCCCGCGATGGGCAGGCACACCGAGATCATCTTTTGTGACGACAAATCCACCGACGGCACCGCGGAGGAGGTAAAGCGCGTGCAATCCCTCCATCCCGCTCGCGACATTCGCCTGGTCGAGGGCCCTGGCATGGGAAAAGCGGAGAATGTGTGGACGGGCTTCCGCGCCGCACGCGGAGATGTATTGATGATTCTCGACGCCGACTTGGCCGTGATGCCGGAAGAACTCCCGGATTTCCTGCACACTTTGCTCAGCCGCCGCGGCGAATTCATCAACGGCAGCCGCTTGGTCTATCCCATGCCGCAGCGTGCCATGAAGTTCGCCAATATGGCCGGCAACAAATTTTTCGGCATGATCTTCTCTTTCCTGCTCGATCAGCGGATCAAGGACACCCTCTGCGGGACCAAAGTCCTCTGGAAGAGGGATTGGCAGCGCATCGAGCGGATCCTCGGCACCTGGGGGATCAAGGACATTTGGGGTGACTACGAGTTGCTCTTCGGCGCCAGCCGCCTTCACCTGGAGATCGCTGAAGTTCCGGTGCACTACCAGGAGCGCATCCATGGCGTCACCAAGATGACCCGAGTCTTCGCGAACGGTCTGCGTATGTTACGAATTTGCTTCCACGCCTGGTACCGCCTCGGAGGCTGAATCCTTTGCCTGAAACTCTCCTTCGCCGCCTGCTTGCCCACCCTCTGGCTGCGGGCTTGGACCTCGACGATCCCGCCACCACCGTGGTGCGCCGCCAAATCATTGCCTCCAAGCCATTCCTGAAAGCGATTTATGACGAGTGGTGCGCCACTATCGCCGCCAACCTGCCGCCGGTTGAAGGCCAGGTTTTGGAGTTGGGCTCAGGAGCCGGGTACTGCGAGCGCGCCATTCCAGGACTCGTCACTTCTGACGTCTTTTTTATTCCCGGTGTGACGCTAGTCGCGGATGCGTGCCATCTGCCCTTCGCCGCCGACTCGCTTCGGGCCATCGTCTTCACCAACGTCTTGCACCACGTGCCGGAAGTTCGCCGTTTCTTTTCCGAAGCTTCCCGCTGCCTTCGTCCCGGGGGGAAGATTCTCATGATCGAGCCGTGGGTCACGCGCTGGTCATATTTCGTCAACACTCGCTTTCACCACGAGCCGTTTCGCCCAGGACGCCGAGGAGTGGTCAATTCCTCCCGGCGGACCGCTCTCCGGCGCCAATGGTGCGATACCATGGATCGTGTTCGCGCGCGACCGGGCGAGGTTTGAGTCGGAGTTTCCTTTCCTAGTCATCGAGCAGGTTCGGCCCTTCATTCCGTTCCGTTATCTCGTCTCGGGCGGCGTGAGCATGCGCAGCCTGATGCCCGGCTTCCTGCACGGCTCCTGGGCGTGGCTGGAGCGGCTGTTGGAGCCGCAAATGCACCACCTGGGGATGTTTGCCTTCGTCGCGCTGCGCAAAAGCTAAACTTCGTGACTTGTCCCCGCGAGTTGCGCGAGGCAGCGAGATTGTCCACAATACGTCGGGGTCATCCGCCGCAAACATGCCCAAACCGATACGAACTCTGATTTGGATTGCGGTTGCGCTGCTGGGCGCGTTGGCGCTGGCCACCATCGCTCTCCACCGCGGCGAGCGTATCAACGCCATGTGGCTGGTGGTAGCAGCCGTCTGCACTTACGCGCTGGGGTACCGGTTTTATAGCAAGTTCGTCGCTTCGAGAGTGCTCGCGCTGAGCGAGCGACGCGCCACTCCGGCCGAGCGGCTGGAGAATGGCCGCGATTTCGTGCCCACGAATAAGTGGGTGGTCTTCGGTCACCATTTTGCGGCGATCGCCGGGCCGGGACCTCTGGTTGGGCCCGTGCTCGCCGCGCAGTTCGGATATCTTCCCGGAACGCTTTGGATACTGGTGGGCGCGGTTCTGGGCGGCTGCGTGCAGGATTTTGTCATCCTGGTGTTCTCGGTTCGGCGCGACGGCAAATCGCTCACCGAAATGGCTCGCGAGGAAATCGGCCCCCTCGGCGGACTGGTGGCCTACCTGGCGATTATCAGCATCATCGTGATTCTGCTCGGAGTGTGCGCGCTGGTGGTGGTGAATGCGCTGAAATCCAGCCCGTGGGGAACCTTTACCATTGCGATGACGATCCCGATCGCGCTGTTGATGGGTCTGTATTTGCGCCGCATTCGCCCGGGCAAGGTGCTGGAGACGTCGCTGCTGGGCTTCGTCCTGGTTCTGGCGGCGATTTGGGGAGGACAATGGGTTTCGCAGAACCCAGTGGTAGGTGGGTGGTTCACCTTGACCGCAACAACCCTGGCTGTCGTAATCATTCTTTACGGATTCGCCGCCTCCGCACTGCCCGTGTGGCTGCTGCTTGCGCCGCGCGATTACCTCAGCACCTTCGTCAAGTTGGGGACCATCGCGCTGCTGGCCGGCGGGATTGTCGCGATGCATCCCACGTTGCAGATGCCGCCGCTTACCCGCTTCACCGACGGCACCGGACCGATCTTTGCCGGCAACATATTTCCCTTCGCCTTCATCACGATTGCCTGCGGCGCTATCAGTGGGTTTCATTCGCTAATTTCCAGCGGCACCACACCCAAGCTGATTCGCCGCGAACTGGAAACCCGCATGGTGGGCTATGGCGCCATGCTGTGCGAGTCCATGGTCGCGATCATGGCTACGATCGCAGCGTGCGTGCTGCAGCCGGGGGTTTACTTCGCAGTAAACAGCCCGGCCGGAATCGTCGGAGCCGCTCCGGAAGCGGCCACCGCAACCATCACCGGCTGGGGATTTCCGGTGACGGCCGCGGAGATGCACTCACTCGCGCAGGCCGTCGGCGAGCAGACGCTGTTCAACCGCACTGGAGGCGCGCCCGCGTTCGCGGTTGGCATGGCGCATATTTTTTCGCACAGCTTGGGCGGAGCGGTGATGGCAATCTGGTATCACTTTGCCATCATGTTCGAGGCGTTATTCATTCTCACCGTGCTCGACGCGGGCACGCGCGTGGGCCGCTTCATGATGCAGGATGCGCTCGGCCACGTGTGGAAGCCGCTGGGGCGAACCAGTTGGTATCCGTCGATTCTTGCCACCAGCGCGTTGTTCGTCGGCGCCTGGGGCTATTTTCTTTGGCAGGGGGTGAAAGATCCCTTGGGCGGAATCAATTCGCTGTGGCCGCTGTTTGGTATCTCCAATCAATTACTAGCCACGGTCGCCTTGTGTGTGGCCACGACCATCATCATAAAAATGGGCAAGGCGCGGTATGCGTGGGTAACATTGATCCCGCTGGCCTGGCTGGTTTTGGTCACCTTCACCGCGTCCTGGGAAAAGATCTTCGATCGCAATCCGCGCATCGGATTCCTGGCGCACGCCCATGAACTGGCTTCGGCGACGGCGCCTCCCCACGGAGTGTCGCGCCTGATCTTCAATGATCGCCTGGATGCAGCAGTCACTGGGGTATTGATTGTGATGGTGGCGCTGATCCTGCTTGAGTCGGTGTTCTTGTGGTGGGGCGTCGTCGCGGGCCGGAAAGAAGCGCAAACGAAGGAGTCGCCTTTCGTGCCCAGCCGCTTTGCGGAGGAGCAGGGATGAACCGTTTTCGAAAAGCCGCTGGTCTTTTTCTCGCTACGTTACGTGAGATATTCGATGAATCCGCCTATGCGCGCTTTCTAGTACAACATTGTCTGACGCCTGGCCGCGCTTCCTATGCGGCTTTCCAGCGCGAATACGCGGCGACAAAAGCCCGGCGTCCCAGATGCTGCTGAACCAACGGCAGAGGCTTTGCTCTGCGGTCTCTGCGGGGTTCTCTGCGATCTCCGCGATTTAAGATTTTTAGTGGCGTCCGGAGCAACGAATCTTGAATCTCAGAGTTCGCAGAAAACACCCACAAAGTCCAAGAGAAAGGCAAATCGTCCAGGCCCCTTTACACTAGCTCTGCGATTTGAGACATTTATCAGTGGAAACTCAATCCATCGTTGTCCTCGACTTTGGCGCGCAGTATTCACAGCTCATCGCGCGCCGCATCCGTGAACAGAATATTTTCTCCGTAGTTCTTCCTTGCACCGCTACCCTGGAGGAAATCCGTAGCTATTCGCCGGTGGGCATCATTTTGTCCGGCGGACCGTCTTCGGTTTACGATCATGACGCGCCCGTCGCCGACCAGGGAGTCTTCAGCCTCGGCGTTCCCATCCTCGGAATCTGCTACGGATTGCAGTATATGGCGCACGCCCTCGGAGGCAGGGTGCGCGCCGCCAGCAAACGCGAGTATGGCCACGCCGAGGTCGAAGTGAAGGAAGGGTCGCGCCTGTTTAAGGGTTTGCCGGCGAAGCTCTCAGTGTGGATGTCGCACGGCGATGAAGCAGTCGAGCTGCCGGCGGGATTCCGCTTGACCGCCAGTTCCCCCCACGCAGTGGCGGCGATGGAGAACCCCGAAAAGAAGATGTGGTCGGTGCAGTTTCATCCCGAAGTGCGCCACACGCCCCAAGGCACCGACATTCTGCGCAACTTCGCCATCGAGATTTGCGGCGCCAAGGCGAACTGGACGGCGCAGCGCTTCATCGATGAGACCATTGCCGCCGTGCGCCAGACCGTGGGCCAGGGACACGCCATCTGCGCCTTGTCAGGCGGCGTGGACTCCGCAGTCGCTGCGACTTTGGTGGATCGGGCGCTCCGCGACAACGGAGCTTCTCGGCTCACCTGCGTATTCGTAGACAATGGAGTCCTGCGCAAGGACGAATTCCAGAAAGTCCAGCGGAGCCTGCGGGACAAGTTGGGACTGCACTTAGTGGCCGTCGATGCCAGCGAACGTTTCCTGAAGAAACTGGCCGGCGTGACCGATCCCGAGACAAAACGCAAGATCATCGGCGCGGAGTTCATCGCGGTATTCGAAGAAGAGGCGCTTCGCATCGAAAAACAAGTAGGCAAAGTCGAGTGGCTGGTGCAGGGCACGCTCTATCCGGATGTGATCGAGTCGCGTTCCGTGCGCGGACCGTCGCAGACCATCAAGTCGCATCACAACGTCGGCGGACTGCCGGAAAAGATGAAGCTCAAGCTCATCGAGCCGCTGAAAGACTTGTTCAAAGACGAAGTCCGCAAAATCGGCCGCGACCTCGGCATGCCGGAAGAGATTCTTCAGCGCCAGCCCTTCCCGGGGCCTGGGTTAGCGGTGCGAATCGTGGGCGAGGTGACGCCCGATCGGTTGGCGATCCTGCGCGAGTGCGATGACATCGTGGTCGCCGAAATCAAGCGCGCCGGCCTCTACGGCAAAATTTGGCAATCGTTTGCCGTGCTGCTCCCGGTGATGTCGGTAGGCGTTATGGGCGACCTGCGCACCTACGCTTATACCTGCGCCATCCGCGCCGTGCATTCCGAAGACGGCATGACCGCGGACTGGGTGCTGCTCCCCCACGAAGTGCTGAAAACGATCTCCAGCCGAATCGTGAATGAAGTGAAAGGTGTCAACCGCGTGGTCTACGACGTAACGTCAAAGCCGCCGGGAACGATTGAGTGGGAGTGAGACAGCTGTCATCTTTCCACTGATTTTTCTTGTCCTATTTTCCACTGATGGCTGCCCCTTCCTTGCGCGCACTTTGCGCAAGGGTGGGATTCCACCGTACTCGCCCTGTGGGGTTTTCTCCATTAACGTAATCAAGCGTCTGGAGGCCCGTGCCTTCGGGCACTCGCAAAGTCTATACTGCTGCAAAGCCCCCGCTCACAACTCAGTTCGAGTGTTTTGCCATCATAAGGTGAATGATGACTGAATCCGCTTCCGACGCTCTCGTCTTCTTCGGCGCCACCGGCGATCTTGCCCACAAAAAAATATTTCCCGCCCTGCAAAGCCTGGCTAAACACGGCAAACTGAATTTCCCGGTCATCGGCGTCGCCAAGTCCGGCTGGAATCTCGAGCAACTCAAACAGCGCGCCCGGGACAGCGTGGAGCATTACGGAGGCCTCGATCCCGAAGCCTTTCCCAAGCTGATGAAGGTTCTGCGATACGTGGACGGAGATTACGCCGACGCCTCAACCTTCCAGCAGGTACGCAAAGAATTAGGCAGCGCTCAGCATCCGACCCACTACCTGGCAATTCCACCCAGCCTTTTCGGCGAGGTCGTGAAACAGCTGCAAGCCTCGCGATGCTCCAACGGCGGCCGCGTGGTAGTGGAAAAGCCATTCGGCAGGGACTTGGAGTCGGCGCTGAAGCTGAGCCAGACGCTCCACGAGGTGTTCAACGAGCCGGACATCTTTCGCATCGATCATTACCTCGGCAAAAACACGGTGCAGAATGTTTTTTTCTTTCGCTTCGCCAACTCCTTTCTCGAGCCGATCTGGAATCGCCGCTACGTCGAGAATGTGCAGATTACCATGGCGGAGGAGTTCGGAGTCGAGGGGCGCGGCGCGTTCTACGACCAGGCCGGTGCCACCCGTGACGTGGTGCAGAACCACTTGATGCAACTGCTCTGCAACATCGCCATGGAACCGCCGCCCAACCTGGAGATTGAGCGTGTGCGCGACGAAAAGGTGAAGGTACTAAGGAGCATTCGTACACTGCGGCCGGAAGACGTGGTCCGCGGCCAATTTGCGGGCTACCTCAAAGAGCCAGGAGTCAAGCCGGATTCGCAAGTGGAAA
This sequence comes from uncultured Acidobacteriaceae bacterium, assembly GCA_963735545.1. Lineage (GTDB taxonomy): Bacteria > Acidobacteriota > Terriglobia > Terriglobales > Acidobacteriaceae > PALSA-270. The sequence goes on along the minus strand of CAVTLU010000020.1, from coordinate 139,785 downwards.
CCTACGTCGCGCTGCGCTTTGCGATCGACTCGTGGCGATGGAAGGGAGTGCCCTTTTACATTCGCGCGGGCAAATTGCTACCGCTGACGGCGACGGAGGTGATCGTCAAACTGCGGCAGGCCCCGCCCATCTTCGGGGACGCGCCGCCCCAGAATTATTTCAGGTTTCGGGTGACTCCCAACCTGGAGATTGCCGCCGCGGCGATGGTGAAAAAAGCGGGCGAGGAATTTCTCGGCGAGATGACCGAGCTAATGGCCACCGAGTCCTCCGACGCAGCAGAACTGCAGCCCTATGAAGAACTATTGGGCGACGCCATGCACGGCAACCAGATGCACTTTGCCCGCCAGGACTATGTGGAAGAAGCGTGGAGAATCGTGGACCCCATCCTCGACAATGCGACTCCGGCGCACAATTATCAGCCCGGAACCTGGGGCCCGTCAGAGGCCGATGCCCTGGCAGCTGCGGACGGAGGATGGTTCAACCCGCAAAAATAAATCACCATCGGAACGCGAGGCCAACCTTTCCCGCGGATTGTTCTTACCCTCTTCTCAACCGATGGGTGCCTCATCCTTGTCGCGTCTTTTGCGACAAGGATGGGATTCCACGGCACTCGTCCCAAGAGGTTTCTGTTTCTACAGCATCGTCTCAAGGCGAAGAATGCACCCTACTTCGCCTCTTCCGATACCCACCTCGAAACCGCCGTCACCACTTTCCTCGGCGCAAAGCGCACCGACTCTGCCACCAGCCAGTTGCGGAAGCCGGAGATCACCAGCGTCTTGCCTTTCATCAGCCCGCGGTAGCCGTCGGCAGCAACCGTCGCCGCGCTCATCGGCTTGAGTTGCTGGAACAGACGGGAGCGGTCATTCCCGGCGCGCTGGGCAAATTCGGTTTCGGTTGCACCCGGGCAAAGGCAGGTTACGGTGACGCCGGTATTCTCCAGTTCGTTGGCCAGCGCTTCAGAAAACGAAATCACGTAGGCTTTCGAGGCGTAGTAGACGGCCATCAGCGGCCCCGGCTGAAACCCCGCGGTGGACGCTATGTTCAGAACCTTCCCCGACCGCCGCTCGATCATTGCTGGCAAGAAAAGCCGAGTGAGCGCTGTCAGCGCCGTGATGTTGAGATGAATCTGGCCGAGACTTTCTTGCAGGGAAACATCCGCGAACTCTCCCAGCTTGCCATAGCCGGCGTTGTTCACTAGAACATCGACAGAAATCTTTTCATGCTGCAACTGATCAAAGAGAAACTGCGGAGCGTCCGGTGCCGACAGATCGAGCGCAACGGGCTTGACGGAAACGCCAAACTGACTTTGCAGTTCATCGCCGATTTGGGCGAGCTTGTCCCCACTGCGCGCGACCAACACCAGGTTGTAATGATTCCTGGTGAAAAGCTTGGCCAGTTCGAATCCGATCCCGGCAGATGCACCCGTAATTAGAGCGGTTGCGCTTGGTTGGTTCATAGCTAGAGCTCTCTTCCAGTCTATTTCACTCCGGCCCGGCGACCCACTGTTCCGCTGAATTTCTTTCCCTGTTCTCCGTTGAAGGGCGGGATTCCACGGCGCCGATCCTCTTGGGGTTTCCGATCCTACTAACGCTATGAATGATCGAAATAGAGGTCCATGGCCTCGAGTCAGGTCCCCGACGTTCGAAAAAACCGCGAAATGCGGCGCACCTCATCGAAGCTTGAGTGGTCGTTTCCAAGTTATACTTCCCGCGAGATGTGGGCTACCGCCGGATATATAGGAGTTCGCGAAGAAGGTTTGCGTAGGTAATGTTTGAGGTCGATATGAAAACACTTACCAACACAGAAGCAATTGAATGGTGCAAACAATGGCCGTCGCAGATTGAGTTTGATGACGAAGGCTTGTTGCTCGCGCGGAGCGGAGGCCACACCTACAGGGTTGACCTATCGAAGATGCGCTGGCGCGAGCTTCTTCCAACGGCACGGTCGGTAGCATTCCTAGGATGTCACGCTGTGGAAGCGTTTTCGGGCGGACTGGTGTGGATCAGGAGAACGCGCATAGCAGTGCCCGAAATGGAAGAGGTCGTGCTGAGAACATTAGAAAGGCTCAGGCTGGGTTATGGCGAGCATAGGTCTGTTGAAACTGCTGCGGCTCATTTGTTTAGGAAAGATGAGTCAGCTGAGTTTGCGGGGGTGCTGCTGTTGATTCTACTGGCAGAGTGGGATGCTTACGTCGTCCACTCATCAGGTGATTGGGTTGCTTTCATCGATAACGATGATCACATCACAGTGACTGCTTGGTCAGCGGACATCGCGGAGGATTTGCGGGAAAGCCTTGAGCAGTGGGGGCCAACCACCTCAGCGTGACGGCCTCTTTCTAGCAGGTCGCCACAAAACAACGGGCACGGCTAGCTCGCCGTGCCCAGAATACTTACGCACTTGCCGCCGAGACGCTGGCGCTACACTGCCACTAACGCCGGCTCGACGTTATAGATCGAGTGCCACGAGGTCGCCGCCTTCAGGCGATCATTCACATTGTTGATATTCTTCACGCCTTCGTCCTGCAACCACTTGCGGAACGCTTCCGCGCCCTGCTTGGCGTAGATCGGAATGCCTTCCTTCCAGGTAGCCCGGCCGCACAGCACGCCGTTGAATTTCACTCCCGACTTAGCAGCTAATTCAAGCGCCTCGGTGAATTCCGCATTGCTGACTCCGGCCGAGAGATAGATGAACGGCTTCGTAGCCACGCTCGCCGCTTTCAGGAACAGATCGGCCGCCTCTTTTTGGCTGTAGGCAGTCTTGCCGGCATAGGCTTTGGAGCCTTCCACGAACTTCATGTTCACCGGCACTTCCACCTTGAGCACGTCCACGCCGTAGCGGTCCTTGCTGAACTCGCGCATGCTCTCGGTAACGATCTGCGGCTTCTTCTTGGCGTAGTCGAAGCCTTTCTCATCCGCGCCTTCTTCGTAGCCGACAAATTCCAGGAAGAACGGAATGTCATTGGCGCGGCATTCGTCGCCCAAGCGCTCCACCCAGGCATGCTTCTTGTCGTTGATGTCCTTGGGATCGAACGGAGTGTAGTAGAGAAGAATCTTGAGGCAGTCCGCACCCGCTTCTTTCAGGCGGCGCACCGACCAGTGGTCCAGCAGATCGCCTAGGCGGCCGGGGCCGGTCTTGTCGTATCCCGTCTTTTCGTAAGCGAGCAACAGGCCGGCATTCTTGGCGCGGCGCTTGGCCGCGGGCAGGCCCCATTCCGGATCCAGCAGAATGGCGCTGGCGTGAGGAGTGAGCACTTCGCTCACCAGAATTTTGAATTCTTCCATCATGGCGTCAGAAACGTCCGCGCCCTTTTCCTTGGCGAGAGACTTCTGCAGCGATCCGCGCTGATCCATGGCGGCCGCGGCGATTACGCCGCGCTCGTTCGATACCTTCCTCAGTCCGGCCAGTTTTCCGGGGGTAAGCTTCATAGTTTCCTCCAATGAGTGCGTCTGAAATGTTTGCTAAGCCAGTCCACAGGTTGGCTCAACATTGTAATACGTTTTCACGGACCGCGGCGCGTGACCGCGTCCAGAAACACCAAATTCCGTGATTAGAATCACAGCGTCGAACCCGCCAAGGACCTAAGATGATGCTAGGCGCCTGCCTCCGCGACAGGGTCAGGAGGTAACGGTATGAGAATCGCTGTGGCTTTGTTTTACTGGGTCTGCGCGCTGCTGCTCCTTGCCCTTGCCATCCATTCTGAGGTTGATGAAGAGCGGCATTCCCACCCCGGGAAGCCTTCACACCCTGAGGGCCTCCATCGCTAACGCTTTCTCTCTGCGTTCTTTGCGGCCTTCTATGCGACCTCTGCGATTTAAGGCTTTGTTTTCCTTTTGAAACGCAGAGGCCGCTGAGCCCCCCGCAGAGTTCGCGGAGAATTCCTTTCTGCTGCTAGCCGCCGCTCCTCACGAGATAACTCTTCCCATGGATCGTGGTATCGTGGTATCTTGGTACATGACAACCAAGCCGGGATATCTCGAAGTCGAACGCGTCCAAACCGGCGTGCGGATGGAAAAGCGCCTGTTGAAGGTTTTGAAAGCCGTAGCCGAGTTGAAGGATATTTCTCTCGGGGACCTATTGGAAGGCATCGTGCTTCACGCCTTCGAAGGGCTGACTCCCTTTTCCGAACCAACCCTCAAAGAGATCGACCAACTCCGTAAAGTCTACGGGCTCACTTTGAAAGCATCGGATAGTCACAAATTGAAGGAGCGGCGGCGATGAAGATAGGGTTCATCTCAGCAATTCTGGTGGTAGCGGCAGCGGCCGCCTTGCTGTTCCATCATCTGTATGCACATCGCGCTTCTGGCGAGCCGGTTGTGCAAGTTGTAAACAGCTTCGAGTTCACCGCGCATGGGCCTTACCAGAAGGTGGCCCCTCTATTCGGCGCGCTGCAGGAGCGCGCTTGGGCCGGCGACCATTGGAAGCCGCAGTTTCTTTATCCGCAACCCGCGCAGGACCAGCCAGGCGAAGTCTTCACCGTGAGCCACGGCCATGCTCACAGCATTTGGGTAAATACAGAACTCGATTTGCGGTCAGGCCGTGTTCAGTATGTTTACTTTATTCCGGGAGCGCAGGTTGCGGTCATTGACGTCAACCTGCGTCCGCTGACGGCGTCGGAGACAGGCGTGAAGGTCGTCTATCGCCGCACCGCTCTTGACGGGAGCCTGAACGCGCACATCGGAGAGCTTGGCCGCAATGACGCTCAATCCGGGCCGGAGTGGGCCTCAGCCATCGACGCGTATCTCTCAGGAACCAAGCCTGCTAGGTAAAACCGCGCCGGCATCGCTCTGCCGGATGAGTTGTTGAACCGAGAGGCCGATCACGCGAGTTACCAGGCAGTAACTACGGAATTCACCTGATTGTCCGACCAGCCGCCGTGGATTTCTAATTCGTTTAGCGGGCCGCGAAGCCTGTTCCCAAACAAACTTCAAACGGAGGAGGCGGGCGATGCGCCGGAACCTATCTGAACGCAGCGAGAACTGGAAGCAGCTATACCTGGCCGCCTTGTTTGAGCGAAACAAGGCGATTATGCCGGAGAAAATTTCCGAAGCCCAACGCGTAATCGCGATGAGACGACGAAGAATACTCCACCTTTCCGGATCCCACTCTCAAGAACGGCAAGCGCTGGACACGGCCCTTTTCTCATTGCAAGCGTTAAGAGAGTGCCTCACGACGGCTGCCTGACTTCGCGGAGTGCCTTGAGCGGATACCGCAATCCGCCGAGATGAGAAAGGCGAGCGCCTTACTTGCTTCGCTTGCTAGATGCGCGTCCTCTTGGACTGACGTCCGGAACTTCCTCCCCGAGTGCGGTGGCCAGATCGATTTGGTGATCCTGTTCTTCCACCAGGATCTGACGAATCTGTTCCGCCAGGGCAAATTCGCCCAACGCCTCACACTGGCGGACCCGCACGCGGTAGTTCTGGATGGTGTCATTTTCATTTGCCAGATCGAAGCGCAGCATCTGCTTCGAGTCTTCCGATGTCCGCACGGGCAGAGGAGTCACCGCGGGCATTTTCCCCAGATAGTCGATTTGCCTGGAAATGATCAAGGCATGGTCCAGCTCCTGCTTGGCGTGAATCGCGAGTTGATCCGCGATGTTCATGAACTCAGCGCCTTTGAGCACTTGGGAATAGACAACGTAACCGATGATGGCTTGGTACTCGCGGGAAAGATCTTCGTTCAAAAGCTCGGCTAAGCGATCGCGGGAAATTTCGGTTTCGTTTTCGGCGGACTTCGGTGTAGCCATTTGACTCCTCCTGGGAGTGAGGGCGGTAACCAACTCCGGTAGTATTTCACAGAACCAGCGCGAGAAACATGGGGCCGGCAACGCGGATCAGGCGAGCGGGCGGCAATATCCGGGCCGGAATTATATTCCGATCTCGGAACGGGGTGCGTCGCGTGCTATGTTTACCCGCATGCGGCAGGAGATCGAGCAGGCCATCCAATTGTTGAAGTCCGATCAGCCGGATGCGATGGGGAAAGCGCTGGCTCTGTTGCAGGACTCCGTCTTCTCCTTCAGTATGCGCGTGTGCCAGCAGCGGGAAGACGCGGAAGACACCATGCAGGAGGTCCTGGTGAAGTCGCTTCCGTACCTGAAAAAATTCGAGAGTCCTAAGGCGCTGGTAGTGTGGCTCTACAAAGTCGCGAAGAACCGCTGCCTGATGAGCCGCCGCCGGAGCAAATTTGCCCCCAGGCAAAGTCTCTCACTCGAGGAGTTGATGCCTGACCGCAACGATTTGGAGCGTCTGGCAAGTAGCCCGATCAACCCCGAGACTCTTAGCATACGCAGCGAAGAGGCACAGCATTTGCGGGACGCGGTGCAAAAGCTGCCGCCCGACTACCGCATCATTCTGGTGCTGCGCGATATGGAGGGGTTGACGGATGAGGAAGTGGCCGAGATCACCGGTTTGCGCCGGGGCACAGTAAGAGTGCGATTGCACCGGGCGCGTCTGTTTGTACGCCAGAAACTTGCTGACCGCGGCCAGCGACGAATCTCGGCTCCCAGTGTAAGCAAATCGGTCCAGCCGCCAGTTCGCCCCCGCCGCTGCAAGGAGATGTTCGCCGAGCTTTCTGATTATCTTGACGACCAACTCGATGACAGTCTCTGCGAAGAGTTGGAGAAACATCTGGGCGGATGCGAACCATGCCAGGCATTCTTATCCAGCCTGGAAGCAACCGTGGACCAGATGCGTAAGATGCCTAAGGAGTCCATGGACAAGAAAAAGGCCAAGGCGCTTCGAAAGGATCTGCTTCTGCTGAAAAACGAACTCGCGGCCAGACGATAAGACTACGGGTGATTTTGGGTGACGCAGCGCTTGCAGCGCTGCATCAAGAGCGTTGTCTCATGGATAAGTCTCACAATCGGAACCACTTCTCCGCGCCTCGCATTCTCTGATTTTCCTGTAACAAATTTCCTGCTTTTGCATTTATTCCGGTGGCTCGCAGTTGCGAAACCGCAGGAGGCTTATATGATCAGCGCAAAAGTCAGGCTCACTCAGCCGCTGGCGCAGCAGCGCCAGTTCGTAGGCGAGACTGGCAGCGGGCATCATTTATTGCTCGATGACACCGCCGGTGCAACCGGCCCGAAACCCATCGAACTGGTTGCAGTCGGATTGGCAGGATGCACCGCCTTCGACGTGGTCACCATCCTTCGGCAGAAGTATCACCAGAAGGTCACGGGCTATGAAGTGCAAGTGGAAACGGACCAGGCAGAGCGTCCGCCGCAAGTATTTACTGCGGTCCGCATTCATCATGTGCTGACCGGATTTGCCATTGATCCCGCGGCCGTCGAGGAAGCCATCCGCCTCTCCGAAGAGAAATATTGTTCCGTGGGCGCGATGGTCAAGCGGACCGCCGGGTTCAAGACGACCTACGAAATTGCCGAAGAGAAAATCGAGTGGATGAATCCCCAGGCGCTGTCCGGAGTATGCCAGTAATTTATGCCACTCAATCGTGATCTCGATCACTGCAATCCGGCTCACCTCGCGCCGACCATGAGTGGGCTGGTCTACTTTGACTTGCGTAAAGGTGCAATTCTATGAGGACCGTATTGCCTCAGATAACGCGGCTTGCCGTGGTGGCACTGTGTTTTCCCTGCGTTGCCGCGTGTGCTCAGCAGTCCCCCCCCATTTCTTTGCAGCAGGCGGTACAAATCAGTTTGGAGAAGAACCCCCTGCGCAAGGCTGCGCTGGCTGACACCAAGGCAGCGGCGGCCGGAGTGAGCGAGGCGAGAGCCGGCCTGCTCCCCCATGTCGTTTTTTCGGAAACTGCAACCCGGGGGAACGATCCCATCTATGTCTTCGGCAGCCGGCTGCGGCAGCAGCGCTTCACGTCGGCCGACTTTGCGCTCAACCAGCTCAACACGCCGTTGCCCTTCGGCAACTTCAGCACGCGGCTGGGCGGAAACTGGAATCTATTTGATTCCTTGGCGACTTGGCGCCGTGTGGAGCAGGCGAAGTCCACCCAGCTAGCCGCCGGCCACCAGTTGGATCGCTTCGATCAAGAGACCGTCTTTCGCGTGGTTGACGCTTACTACGCCGTGCTGCTCGCGAAGAAACGCCTAGAAGTCGCGGATCAGGCGGTGAAGACGGCGCAGTCCATTCTTGACCGCAGTAAGGCTCGCTTCGAGACCGGCGTAAGCGTCGAGTCCGACCTGCTGAACGCTCAAGTGCGAATGTCCACGCGGCAGCAGGAGTTGATCCGCGCTCAGAACGATTTCGCCTTTTCTCTAGCGCAGTTGGACGTTGCCATGGGCATGGCTCCGGAAAATACATATGAACCAAGCGAAACCTTGGCCGAGCGTCAACTGCCGCTCGCTGCGGTCTCCGATCTTGAGAAAACAGCGGTGGAGAACCGTCCCGACCTGAAGCGGATCCAGGCCGAGGAGTCGGCACAGAAGTTGAGTGTGGAGATTGCGAAATCTTCCTTCGGCCCGCGCCTGAACGCTTTCGCCTCCTGGCAGGCGGACAATCCAACATTTCTTGCCGGTGGCGGTGGCAACAACTGGGTCGGCGGGATCGAATTGGAACTCGACCTCTTTACCGGAGGAGAGAAGCGCGCCGAGCTGAGCCGGCAGTCAGCCCTGCAGGAGAAAGTTGCCGCCTTAAAGCAGGCCGCGACGGACGGCGTACGCCTGGAGGTGCGCCGTGCATACTACGATGCCGACTCTGCGAACCGGCAAGTTGGCATCGCGCGCGCCGCAGTCGCGCAAGCGCAAGAGAGCCTCCGCATCAGCCGCGACAGATATGAAGCCGGACTCCTAACCATCACTGATTTATTGAGTACGGAGGAGGCCACCTTGAGAACCCAACTCGATTACTGGCAAACCGTCGCACGCTCCCAGACCAGCTATGCCAATCTGGAGTTGGCCGGCGGAACACTGACTCCCAGCTCTCCGGTGGTAAAGCCATGAATAGACAGAAACTCATTTTGACGGTTGCGGTCGCATTTTTCCTGGTACTCACTCTCACCGGTTGCTCCAGTGAACCGGCAACCAGCAGCTCCAAGCCGGAAGTCGTGCGTAATGTCGCATTGACTTCCGCACAGCGGGCCAAAATCCCGGACTACCTGCAGGCAGTTGGCACAGTATTCGCCGCGCAAAGCAGCCAGATCGCAAGCCAGATGATGGGCAACATCGTAGAGGTCCGCGTTCACGAAGGTGATCGCGTCAGCCGTGGCCAGATTTTGGCTGTGATTGACGACGCCCAGCCGCGCTCTGCTTTGGACCGCGCCACCGCCGGGCAGGCCGCCGCTCAACAGAACGTCACTGCCGCAGAAACCGAGTTACGTTTGGCCGAAACCACTTTCAAGCGCTACCAGGAACTTTACGAAAAGAAATCGGTCAGCCCGCAAGAGTTCGATGAAGTGAAGGCCCGCTTTCAAGCTGCGCAGGCGCGGCGTGACATGAGCCACTCCGGACAAGCCCAGGCCCAGGCCGCTCTGGCACAGGCCCGTACCGCACTGGAATACAGCCGCGTGCGAGCGCCTTTTGACGGGATCATCAGCGAGAAGAAGGTGGACGCTGGAACTCTGGCCAGTCCAGGAATGCCGCTGTTTACGGTGGAAGATTCCACCCGCTACCGCCTGGAGGCGACCGTGGACGAGTCCGATATCGGCTTGGCGCGGATCGGTCAAACCATCCCCGTGCGGATCGACGCCCTGGATTCTGATCTAACAGGAAAAATCGCACAGATTGTTCCCGCCGCCGATCCCGCCACGCGCAGCTTTCTGGTGAAGATCGATTTGCCCGCCGACAAACGGCTGCGTTCGGGCCTGTTCGGACGGGGGCGCATCTCGCGAGGCGAGAAGGCGGCCATCCTGATGCCACGCTCCGCGGTCGTGGCCCGCGGACAACTTCAGGCCGTGTATGTGCTCGATGCAGCACAAATCGCAACGCTGCGCTATGTCACGCTGGGGAACGTAGTGGGCGATCAGGTAGAAGTGCTCTCCGGACTCGATGGTGACGAAAAGCTGGTGGCGGCTCCCGCGGGGCAGGAACTGAGCGGCAAGAAGATCGAGGTACAGCCATGACGTCACCGGGCGTGGGGGCGAGTCACACACTTGGCATCGCCGGCCGCATTGCGCAGACCTTTATCGAGTCGAAGCTTACGCCGCTGGCCATCGTCGCGGCACTGTTGCTCGGTCTGCTGGCCATCCTGCAAACCCCACGCGAAGAAGAGCCGCAAATCGTCGTGCCAATGCTGGATGTATTCGTGCAGATGCCCGGAGCGTCGGCCCAGGAGGTATCCGAGCGGGTTACCGTCCCGATGGAAAAGCTGCTGCGCGAAGTCCCAGGCGTGGAATATCTGTACTCGATCAGCCATCCCGGCCTGAGCATGGTGGTGGTGCGGTTTTATGTCGGCACCAAAGAAGAAGATGCGATCGTCAAGACCTATAACAAGCTCTATTCCAATTTTGATCGCATCCCGCCCGGCGTCTCGCAGCCCCTCATCAAAGTGCGCTCCATCGACAACGTGCCGATTCTGGCTTTAACGCTGTGGGGCGCAAACTACGACGCTTACCGTCTGCGGCTCATGGCCGGAGAACTCGAAAGCTCGCTTAAGCAACTGGACGATGTATCGGAGACCGCCATCATTGGCGGCCAGCCGCGCCAAGTACGGGTGGTCCTGGATACGGCGCGGCTCGCGGCTTACGGGCTCAACCCCTCCTCCGTCATCGGCCAGTTGCAGGCCGCAAATTCACGCGGCCAGGCGGGCAGCTTTGCTCGCGACAACCGCGAGTTCCAGGTGGAGGCAGGAACGTTCTTCACTCGTGCCGAGGAACTGAACAAGGTAGTGGTCGGGATCCACGGCGGGCGTCCCGTGTATCTACGCGATGTAGCAGAGAAACTGGAAGACGGCCCGGCAGAGCCGGTTAACTATGTCCTCTTTGGCGATGCGAAAGGCTCGGGCAAGCCTGGCGGGCGTCCAGTATCCCGCGGTCACCATCACGCTGGCCAAACGCAAAGGCACGAACGCGACCATTATTGCCGAGCGCGTCCTCGATAAGCTGCAATCGCTGCGCGGCTATATGCTGCCGGCCGATTTGAACGTCACTGTCACGCGCAATTACGGCGAGACTGCAAAAGATAAGTCAGATGAGTTACTCAAGCACCTCCTGCTGGCTACGCTGTCGGTGACGCTGCTGATTGCTCTCGCTCTAGGCTGGCGTGAGTCCGGAGTAGTGCTGCTTGCCATTCCAGTAACGCTGGCCCTCACGTTGGCCATTTTTTACTTCTACGGTTACACCCTGAATCGCGTGACCCTGTTCGCGCTGATTTTCTCCATCGGTATCCTGGTGGACGATGCCATCGTAGTGGTGGAAAACATCGTGCGCCACTTCCGTCTGCCGGAAAACTGCGGCCGCCCGCTGGCGCAAGTCGCCACCGAAGCCGTAGACGAAGTCGGCAATCCGACCATACTGGCAACGTTCGCCGTGATCGCCGCCATTCTCCCGATGGCGTTTGTGCGCGGACTGATGGGACCCTATATGCGCCCAATACCGGTGGGCGCATCGGCCGCGATGATCTTTTCACTGGCCGTCGCATTTGTGGTTTCCCCCTGGTCGGCTCTGCGCTTGTTGCGGCACTACGCGGGCGGCACCGCATCCAGCCACGAAGCCGAAGGCTGGACCACCAGGCTCTACCGCCGGATCATGAACCCGCTGATTCAGAGTCCGCGACGCCGCTGGATGTTTCTAGGCGGCGTGGTGGTTCTGCTGCTGATGGCGGTGGCATTCGTACCGTTGAAGTGGATTCGCGTGAAGATGCTGCCCTTCGATAACAAGAGCGAATTCCAGGTGATCATAGACATGCCCGATGGCACGACGCTCGAACAGACCACCCGCGTGGCGCAGGCGTTGGGCCGCCATCTGGCTGAGCAGCCGGAGGTCACCAACTATCAGATCTACTCCGGCACTTCCGGCCCGTACAACTTTAACGGACTGGTGCGCCACTACTTCCTCCGGCGGCAACCAAATCAGGCAGACATTCAGGTCAACCTGCTCAACCGGCACGAGCGCAACGCGCAGAGCCACGAAATTGCGCGCCGCCTGCGGCCGGAACTCGACAAAATCGCGGCCCCGTTCGGGGCGAGAATCAAGGTTTCTGAAGTTCCGCCGGGACCACCCGTTCTGCAAACCCTGGTTGCGGAGGTGTACGGTCCCGACCCGAAAGGCCAGCTCGAACTGGCAGAGCAGATCAAGGGAATATTCCAGAAGACTCCCGGCGTCGTTGACGTGGATTGGTATGTCGAAGACCCGCAAACGAAATACGACTTGCAGGTTGACCTCGACAAAGCCGCGCTGAATGGAATAACCGCCGCCGACGTTACCCGCACGGTGCAAGCCGGTCTTGGCGGCGCGTCGGCGGGACTTCTGCACGACCCCAACTCGCGCGAAGATGTGCCCATCGAAGTTCGCCTCTCCAGGTCCGATCGCTCGGGGATTGACGGACTGCGCAGCCTGAAGTTATCCACTCCTTCGGGTGCGCAAGTCTCGCTCGGAGAAGTAACCGACCTTCGACAAAGCACGATCGACACGACAATTTATCGCAAGAATCTTCGACCTGTGGTTTACGTAACCGGCGACGTTGCTGGCGAAGAAGAAAGCCCGGTTTACGCGATCCTCAAAATGAAGGAGTCCATCGCAAAGCTGCGGCTCCCCGGGGGGTACGAGGTCAAGCAATACATGGGCACCGAGTTGCCTGAGCACACCGAACGGCTGGCCATGAAGTGGGATGGCGAGTGGCACATAACGGTCGAGGTCTTTCGTGACCTAGGGCTGGCGTTTGCTGCTGTGATGGTTCTGATCTATGTGCTCGTGGTGGGCTGGTTCAAATCGTTCAAGACGCCGCTCGTCATCATGGCCCCGATCCCGCTGACGCTGGTGGGAATCCTGCCCGCGCACGCCATGATGGGCGCATTCTTCACCGCCACCTCGATGATAGGATTCATCGCCGGCGCTGGAATCATCGTCCGCAACTCCATTATCCTGGTGGACTTTATCGAATTGCGCCGGACGCAGGGCATGTCGCTGGAGGAAGCGGTGGTGGACGCCGGGGCGGTGCGTTTTCGGCCCATGTTGCTCACCGCCGCTGCCGTAGTGGTCGGCGCCAGCGTAATCTTATTCGACCCCATTTTCCAGGGCCTGGCAATTTCGCTCATGGCCGGAGAAGTGGCGTCCACTGTTCTGTCGCGTATGGCGGTGCCGGTGCTCTATTATCTGAGCAAACGCGGAGAAGTTGCGAAGTTGGCGACGCTGGAGTGCGCCCTTCCGGCGGAGAAGTAAATGGAGAGATACTTTAGCAGTGGAGGAAAACACCATGACTGTCGATCGCTACCTGAGAATGATTGCTGGTTTCTTCGTCGTGTTGTCGCTCGCACTCGGGTACTGGGTTAGCCCGTACTGGTATTTGTTCACGGCATTCGTAGGTTTGAACCTGTTCCAGTCGGCGTTCACCGACTGGTGCCCGATGATGAGCATTCTGCGCAAGCTAGGAGCGCGACCGTAGGAGTCGCTGTACCATGGCTCAGGGCAAACCGCTGCGGATGCCTTGCCGCTCTAGCCCGAAGCACGGGCAGGAAAACCCTGGGTTAGATTGAAGGCCGTGTTCACCAATCCTATGTGAGAGAAGGCCTGGGGAAAATTACCCAACAGACGTTTCGCAATTGGGTCATATTCCTCGGAGAGCAGGCCAACGTCATTGCGAATGCCCAGGAGTTGCTCGAACGTCCTAACGGCGTCTTCCTGGCGGCCTTGCAAAACATAGTTGTCCGCCAGCCAGAATGTGCAGGCGAGAAACTTGCCTTCGCCATGGGGCATGCCGTCCACTGCGGCGTCCTGCGTATATCGTCCGACAAAGCCATCCTCCATGAGTACCGTCTCAATGGCTTTCACCGTGCCGACGACGCGGGCATCCTCCGGTGGAAGAAAGCCGACCAGGGGCATCATCAGGAGGCTGGCGTCGAGGTGTTTAGATCCGTAATACTGCACAAAGGAATTGAGGCCCGCGTCGAAGCCTTGCCGGCAGACCTGCTTGTGGATGGTGTCCCGCAGCGGCTTCCATCGCTCAACGTTTCCCGAGAACCAGCCCCGTTCTGCGGACTTTATCGCGCGATCGACGGCAACCCACGCCATCATCTTGGAATGAACGAAGTGCCGGCGTGGACCGCGCATTTCCCAAATACCGTCATCAGGCTTCTCCCATCCGGTCTCGAGGAATTTCAGCATCGCTCGCGCTACGTCTTCGCTTTCGTTCTCGGGCGGCGCGAGTCCCGCCTGGCGGCACTCAAACAGGGTATTGGCTACTTCTCCGAAAATATCCAATTGAAATTGCTTGTGAGCGTCGTTGCCGATTCGTACCGGCGCAGATTTTTCGTATCCCGGAAGCCACGGCAGTTCCAGTTCCGTGAGCCTGCGTTCTCCGCGAAGACCGTAGACGATGTTAAGTTCTGAAGGGCTGCCCGCGACCGCTCGCAGAAGCCATTCCCGCCAATCCCGCGCCTCATCGTGATAGCCGGCGTCGAGTAAAGAGTGCAGTGTCAGGGTGGCGTCGCGCACCCAGCAAAAACGATAGTCCCAATTCCGTACACCGCCGAGCCACTCTGGAAGTGAAGTGGTGGGCGCCGCCGCGATCGCTCCCGTCGGCAAAAAAGTGAGAGCCTTGAGCGTAATCAGCGAGCGCATTACTGCATCGCGCCATTTGCCCCGATAAGAACAGCGCGCCGACCATTCCCGCCACCAGTTTTCGGTATCATCAATCTCTTTGTCGACGTCCAGCGGAATAGGTTCGTCCCGGTGCGATGGATACCAGGCAAGGTCAAAACCAACCCTCTGTCCTTCGGCCACGCGAAAGGTCGCTACGGTCTTAAGGTTTTCACCGCGAAGCGGAACTTCCGTGCGCAAGCCGAGCCTATCCGGTCCGGCTATGGCAGAAATACCACGATCGGTGCGCCGAACCCAGGGCACCACCGAACCGTAATCGAACCGAATCACGAGTTCCAGGTTCATCTGGACCTGGCCTCGAATGCCAACGACGGTACGCAAAAGATTCGGCAGCCTGTCGCGCGGCGTCATACAGTCGATGAGCCTTACCGACCCACCGTCTGTTTCAAATTCGGTCTCGAGAATGAGCGTGTCTTCGCGATAGCGCCGGCGAATGGCCCGGATAGGATCGGCGGGCGAGATCGACCAATGCCCGTTTTCCGCAGTTCCCAGCAGCGCCGCGAAGCAGGCTCCGGAATCAAAATGCGGAAAGCACAGCCAGTCGATCGATCCCTGCCTTGAAACCAGAGCCGCGGTATGGCAGTCGCCGATTAGGGCGTAATCTTCGATAGGTAGAGACAGGGGAATCTGCTCCGCAAAAATCAGGATCGGATCTAGTTGGTATTAAAACACGCCGTTGGTTCAGAGGACCACCGTCGATTACTTGAGACGCCTATAGCAGCTTTCGCCCAAACCGCTAGAAACTAAATTTCAACGCGAATTGTACGACTCGTGGTCCCGTGGTTGTCGCCACGATTGCCCCCACGTTCGAGCTGCTCAGAACGTTAACTGGATTGGCAAAATTGACGTTGTTAAAAGCGTTGAAGAACTCCGATCGAAATTCGAAGCCGCTGGTCTCGGTTACCGGGAACAGCTTCACGAAAGCAACATCTACGTTCTTCTGGCCCGGCCCGAAAAGTATGTTTCGACCCGGTGTTTCCAAAGTCACCCGGCGCGGTTGCAGAGGCAAAACACGATACGTCAAAATACTGGTTCAGACGGTTCAGGGTGCTGCCGCTCAATCCCGCCTTGCAATTGGGCTGCGCCGGATTGGAATCGGCGCGAGCCTGTACGAACGGTGTGGAGTCTGTCAGGACGGAGAAACGGTGTGCCGCTCTGTAACGTGACAATGCCGGTAAGTTTCCAGCCGTTTACGATCTGCTTGAACGCCCTGAAATCGCCCCGGTAAAAGGTGGGGAGGTCGTAACTGCCGCTAAAGACAAAGCGGTGGCGGCGATCAAAATCAGAGTTGCCGCGGTTGTTCAATACAAGCTGATTGCCCGGAACCACGGTTACGTCGCTGGTCCCGCTGGCATCGCCCGAATAATCGTCGATCGAATGGCTAAACGTGTATACGCAGCGAGAAATTGCAGGCCCGACGAAAAGTGCTTGGTCAAGCTGGCTTGGAGCGAATTGTAATTCGAACTCGCCGAAGTCTGCACCAAGTGGAAGCCAAAAGCCTGTACCGCCAGACTGGATAATCCTGGGCTTAAGGGCCCCGGCGTCAGAGCCACCGGAGCGACGGTTTGGTTAAGGTCCATCATCCGCAGCAGCTTTTGTCCGCTCGATCCTACATAGCTCAAGTCCATCATCCAGTGGTTGGCAAACTCGTCCTGCACTCCCAGGCTGTATTGCTGCACGTACGGAGTGCGGAAATTGTGAATGTCCGGAAAGATTCCGTTGGCCGACACTGGCTGGCTGCCGCCGGCAACCGCGGCAGGCAAGAATCCCGGCGGCCCGCCGAAAGGGAAGATCGCCGGGTTGGTGAAGGCCAGCGGGAATTGGCTCGGCGGCGGCACTTGCACAAATGGAGTCGAGATCGGCGTGGTGAACGCCTGCGCCAATGTGTAGTAGGGGAAGTTGAGTTGCTGCAGGTTCATGTACCGCGAGTTCGGCTTGTCGTAATAGATGCCATAACCACCACGCACAACCAGTGGGCGCGTCTTCGCAGGGAAGGGCTGCCAGGCAAAGCCGATTCGAGGAGCAAAGTTGTTCTTGTCGGGAGGAACGATCGATGGCCGCACCAAAGGAATTCCAGGGATCGGATGAGCCGCGTTCGCGGCTTGCACAAAGCCACCCGTGATTGCCACATTGTCACCTGCGGGCGCTCCCGGGATGGTGGTCATCTTCAATTGTGTTGGGTCAAACCCGATGTAGCGTCCCTGAGCTTCGATATAGGGGCTGAAGTATTCATAGCGAAGGCCAAGGGAGAGAACCAGCTGTCGGCTAACGTGCCAATCGTCAGTTGTGAACCCAGCCCAGTCATACGACGAACTATCCCGGTTGTTTACGCCGGAGCCCATAATGCTCAGGCCCGACAAATCGAAGAATCCGCCGAGGAAGTCCTTAAATGGATCACCCGAGAAACCGAGGAAGAACATCTGACCGCGCGTATAAGCGTTAAATGTCAGCGCCACGTCGTGACGCTTATACTCAACTCCGAACTTGAGCGAATGCCGCCCTTTGACCCAAGCGAGAGTATCTCCAACGGTGTAGTTTCCTTCTGAGGCGCGATTGTCCGCGAAAGGTGACGCTCCCAGATCGAAGTAGTTTGAGACGGAAATCTCAGGCATTCCCGGAAACAAATTACTGAGCGGAGAGGCGACGCCCAACTGCGCCGACGTGAACGGCTCTTGAGGAACAGACCCGGTCGTAATCGAGCCGTAACCGAAACGGAAGTCGTTCAGGAGGTTCTGGCTGAGTACGTGGGTGTCGTCGATCGCCAACAGCCGCTGGTTGAAATTGACTTCCGCACCGAAGCCCGGAGTGGGCAGAGCATTCCCGATGCCGAAGGAATTGAACAGCCCTTGAACTTCAGGATTGTCCGCCCAGAAAAACTTGGCGGAAAGCCGATTCGCGGACGAAACTTTGAAGTCCAGGTTGGTATTGAACTGGTCTTCGCGGAAGCGCGAAGTCGCGATGATCGGAACCGGCACGGGAGCTGCCGCCGTCCCGTTTGTGGGCACCGGCACCGGATGCGGTGCGGAAGGAATCACCAACTGCCCATTTGGAAGCTTGGCTTGCAGCAGCGTCAGCGCGGTCTGGTCCAAACATCCGGCCACGGCGCATGTCGGCACGCCGTAGCTGGCCGCCAGTGCGCTGAGCGCCGCACTCGAGCGGTCATTGGAGAGGTCTCCCGGTACAAACACGGTGCCGACCGAGTTCGTCAATGAAGTGCCATTGACCTCTCGCGTTCCTTGGTAGGAAACAAAGAACCAGGCGCGGTCTTTCACCACGGGGCCTCCCAACGTGCCGCCAAATTCGTTTCGACGGTATGGGGGACGGACGATGCCGGCGCGGTTCAGGAAGAAGTTATTGGCATTCAATACGTCATTCCGCAGGAATTCGTAGACGTCGCCGTGCAGCACGTTGCTTCCCGACTTGGTGACCGCGGCAACTACGCTCCCGGCATTGCGCCCCTGCGATGCATCGTAGAAGCTGGTCTGAACGATGAACTCCTCGATCGCATCGGTCGAGGGCACTGCGAGATTGGGCGTAGACCCCGTCCCGATCGAGCTGGCGTCGACGCCGTTAATGACAATCGAATTGGAAAGCGTCCGCTGGCCGTTCACGTTGAATACTGAATCTCCGCGGCCAAGCTCAGACGAGTTGGGGACCGAACCGGAGGCGCCCGGGGTGAGCGTCAACAACTGCTGAAAATTGCGCGTCACCAGCGGCAGTTGCTGAATCGCGCTGCTCTGAATCACGGCGCCACGAGCCGGCGTGTCGGTGCGCACCAGCGGTTCGGACGTAACTTCGACGTAGTCTCTCCGTTGTTCCATTCGCAACGCAATAGCGATATTCGTCGTGGCGGTGATCCGCACGGCTACGTTTTCGATGATGGTGTCAGCGAATCCGCTCTTCTGCGCGGCAACTCGATAGGCGCCAGGGGGAAGCAGCGGAACGATGTACCGTCCTTCGTCGTCGGTCGAGACCTGTCGTTCCACACCTGCCGCGCTCGTAATCCGAACCGTCGCCGCACCGACGACCGCTCCGCTGGGGTCTGTGACCACGCCGCTGATCTGCCCCGTGGTGGGCGTTTGCGCGCAGACGGTCACAGAACAAAGCACCGCCAGAAGGATCACGGCGACGTGTCGGGCGGGCTGCAACTGTTGGCGATACACTCGTCGTCTCCATCACGCTGGCAGTCAATCCCGGCGTGTAGCCCGCAAGCCCCTGTCAGACTGGGGGTTCGCGTTTTCTGGTGGAAATTAACATTGTCTCGAGCCACAAAGAACCAACGCTGGCTCGGACCAGACACCTAGAATGACCAGACACCTGGAATTAAGGATGAGTGCCGGGTTAGCAGAATCAAATAGTTTAGCAGCCAGATGGCAATTTCGATACAATCTGCTATCGATTGCCCGGACCCCCGCCAGGCAAGCCTGGAGCCCTATTCGGACTCCGGGTAGGCATCTGTTCTGTGGGAGGTTCTTTATGCTTCGCGCACTGGCACACTGGTCCCCGCTGGCCGCATTGATGGGGCAGGTCGTTCCCAGCCTTCTCGCCCAGACGGCGTTACCTCAAGGATCTGTCCAACAGTTCAACTATTACCCGCCGGGCCTTTCCAAGTGGGACCCTATGGTGGGCGACCAAAGGCCCAACAAAGCCAAGCATGTCTGGACCGGCAATTACGTTGTTACCTTTCTGATTGCAGGCGCCAAGCCGAGTGACGCACAGTCTGTGTTGTGCAAGGGGATGTCGATCGATTCGCAGCTTATCGTCAACGGTTCTTATCCGATTGTGCTGGGCTTTGGAACGTTCCAGAATGCCCGCTCCTCGCGGTATCCATTTCTCGGGCTCAATTACAACGAGTTTCTCGCCGCCATCCCGCGGGTTTTCCTGCCCGATCCGAAGTATCCCTACCCGGGGCCTTATCTTTATCCTTACAGGCTCTATCTCAATCGCCTGATGCCGACGATCTTCGGGCGGCTCAGCGGGTATCCGAAATTCTGGGAGCGAGTGACATTGTCCGTCACGCCCGGTCCCGAGCATACGTCTGCCTTCAAAGTCGAAAAACTTTTGACCGGTCGATCTCTTTTGGAAATGACGTTCACCTGTGGGGATGACTATCACAGAATCCGGCATTTTCCAGGGTTCAACGAGATCAGGCAGCTCCTGATTCCCAATATTGTGGCCAGTGGCTTTTTCGGTATTCCGGTGCGAAGTTTCTTTTCGCTGGATGTAACCAACGCAGTGGCGTGGAACGTCCCCGCGGCCACGCTCAAGGTGAACGATCCATCGATGTTTCCTGTCTTGCAGGGGACGCATACCTGGAAGGGAATTCAGCAGGAGCTCTACGGTGCAGTCCGTCTATATTTGCCTTGGCAACTAACATCCGCCGATGATCCGAGTATTGAACTGCCCTGGGGCGTAGCGCAGCCGGTTCCCGTAGAACCCGTTCAGCCGGATATTAAGGCTGCCGGCTGAGGCGTGCCAGCGTTACTGACGAAAACCAGGGGCGTGCAGCACCGCCATGCGCTCCGGGTTGCGGATGCCTTGTTGCACCATCCATTCTGCGGAACGTTTTCGCATTTCTCCACCTTCGTCGCCTCCCAGCAGAGAACCCAGCGAAAAGCGCACAGCCGCGACGTAGGCATTCATATCGGCCGCGACAAAGGCCTGCTCGGCGCGGCGCAATAACTCCACAGCCTGTACTTGGTCGCGGCGTATGCCGGCGATTCCAGCGTGCAAAAGCAAGGCTGCTGCAGCAGTGAATGGCGTTCTCTCCCGCTCCAGGCTTTGGCAGTCGCGCAACACCTGGGCGAGAAGCGGCTTGGGATCGGCCGCGCTTTCCGCCGCCTGAAGGTAAGCGCGCGCACGCACATGATAGGAGAATGTCCGCGGCAGGAAGCTGCGAAACAGCAGCGATCCGCTTGCCGCATGCCAGCGCTGTTCAAGCCGGCGGACAGCCTGGTCCCCTTCACCCTCGTATAAATCGACATAGGCGTTGGAAATCAGCGCCCACAGATGCTGCAGGTGGAAGCCTTGCTGCGACCAGCGCGATTCGTACTCGCGGATGCTTTCTCGGGCGCCCGCCGGATCGTCGGCCGCCATGCGAGTTTGCGGCAGCACCCAAGTTCCAATATTAGTGGCCGCATACATGTCGCCGCGATCGATTGCGTCCTGCAATAGCCCAGGACACTTTGCGCCCATCTCCGCATATTCTCCCAAATCATTGAGCGCCAGCAGTTGCAAGGTCCGGGCAGTGGCGATTTCCCAGGTTACGTCCCGGCAATCTTTGCGTAGGAGCTGCAAGGTCTCCTCGAGAGTATCGATGCAGGGGCGCCACTTGCAGAATTGGAGATATGCCATGCCCGCGGCCAAGCGCGACCATGCCAGAGCAACTGGGTTTGCGCTGCGTTCGGCAACCGCGCGGGCCAAGGCGAGGAACTCCATGGTCTTCGGCTCCCCGAGGGGTCCGCGTGCACTGGCATGCATCGCGTGCCAGGAGAGCGCCCGCGATGCGTGTGATGGCTCTCCTACTTGGAGCGCGAGCGCGAGGAAGCGGGCGGCGAAGTCGGCGCCGGCAACCAGGTCCACCATCCCCAGCCCAGTCGCCGCGGACGACAACGCGTCCAGTCGGTTTAATGCGGCTGGCGAAATGGCGCTTGCAGGGCGCTCCTGAAAGCCCATGCCGCGCACTTGCAGCCGAACCCTATGCCACAGGATGGAGGCGATTGCCGCACGCGGCGTCTTCGGCAACGCAGTGCCCACGGCCGCCAGGACCTGGCGAAATGCCTCTTTCCCCTGATCGACGTGGCCGCTGGCGCAGTAGTGATAGGCTGCCTTCTGCTTCAAGGGAAGGATTGCTTCCGGCGGGGCCGTGGCACATGCCGCCAGATATTGTTGCGCGGCTTCGGGGCTGCGGCCGGCATTCGCCAGAGCGTCCGCGAGTTGCACGACGAGCTGATGTCGCGAGGGGTCCCCGGCAGCCATTAACTCCAGCGCCTTTTGATATAAACCGCAGGCGCGATCGAATGCCAGCGCCTGTGAGGCGCGGTCTGCGCCGGAGCGGTAATATTGGCCTGCTTTGTCCGGTTCACCGGCGCCATAAAAGTGATCCGCCAATCGCTCCGGATCGATTTGTCCTACCTTCTCGAGCGTATGCGCCAGGTCGCGATGGTGTCTCTTGCGGGTTTCGGCCGGCAGACATGTAACGATGGCTTCCCGGATCCTGTCGTGGTAGGTCTCGATTTCGTCCTCGCGGGTTAGTCCGGCACTGCGCACCAGGCGGCTGGCGCGGAGCACCGTCATAACGGCGGGATCGTCTACACCCGCGGTTGCCACTCGGCAGGCATCTAGCCGGCGCAGCGGCTGCCCGGAGACGGCTACAACCTCCAACAGAGCTCGCGCCGGCGCTGGCAGCCGGCAAACGCGGTTCCACAGAAGCCGATCCAGGTTGGAGGTCCCCGAACCGCCCGGCGCCTGGGTTGCAGCGCTGGTTTGCTCCTCATGTATATAGCTGGCCAGCTCGAGCACGAAAAATGGGCTTCCCTTAGCCTCGCGTGCGATGGCTTCGGCGCGCTGCTTCTTGGTCCCGCCGTCTCCCTCGAGCACGGTAAGCGCGAGGCGCTCGGACTCCGGAGCGTCCAAGGGTCCAACCACAAGTTCACGGCGCTCCACCGACGGATCAAATCGGCACTCCCACACCGCCTGAAGGCACTGGCTGGTTTGCGCGTATTCGCTGCGATACGAGCATACGATCAACAACGGCAGTCTCCCGGTGGAGCGCAAAATCTCCGAGAGCAGGAACGCGCTGTCGCGATCGCCCCAGTGCAGGTCATCGATGAAGAGCACCAACGGCGTGCGCGATGCCAGCCGTTGGAACAGCTCCCATAACGCGTCGAAAGCCATGCGCCGCAATTCCAGCCGGTCGGGTTGCCGCAAATCGGGTTGCACCGCGTCCACCATGGTCACCCGCTGCATCACGGGAAACAGCTGCGCCAACGCCTCGCGGTTGCGGGGTAGAACGCTTTCACGCTCTTCTTCCGGCAGAGCTTCCAGATGACGCACCAACGAATCCACCAGGCTGTCGAAGCCCTTGTACGGAACAGATTCCTGCTCGTAACAACGCCCGCGAAGCACGAGTGCCCGTTTCTCGTCCGACAACTCTTCGAGAAACGCATCGATCAAGGCTGTCTTTCCGAAGCCGGAGGGACCATGGACGAACGCCAGCGTGGGCTTGCCGCCCTCTGCGCTCAAGAAGAAGCTCCGCAACTGCTCAATGTGCCTTTCGCGTCCAACCAGCAGAGTTTGCGTCGCGTAGTGAAGGCCCGGCCCCGTGGCGGCGACCGGCTCACCGCCAACCCGACGCAGGATATCCCGGCCGGTAGGCCGCTCCTCCGGAACTCGCCGCAGCAAATCCATGGAGAGCTGCGCCAGGTCTTCGGGAATCTCCGCCGCCAGGGTGCCAGGGGAGAGGGGCATCTCCGATAGTTTGGCCTTAATGATGGCGGCATAGTCTCCATGAAACGGAACGCGGCCAGCCAGAACTTCATACAGGGTGCAGCCGGCGGCATACCAGTCGGCGGCCTCGGTCAGCCGGTCGCCGACCACTTGCTCCGGCGCCATATACGGTATCGAGCCTGAGATGAGCTTCGACTTCGACGCATCTTGGCTGAGTTCGCTGACCAATCCAAAATCCAGCAGGACGACGCGGCCCTCAGGTGTAACCATAATGTTGGAAGGCTTGATATCGCGGTGCAATTTGCCGCCGGCGTGGAGAAAATTTATGCCGTCCACCATCTGCCGCAGAACGCCCCGAATTTCATCGAACGAAGCCCGCCGCTCAGTGCGGATCGTAGCCGGCACGAAACCAATCGGAGACGACTTCGGGCCTGCGCCACGGAGCATGGTGCGCGCCGAGACAGTGGGAGCGGTGTCATTTTCCAGTGGTAGTTCAGGTTTCGGATCGTCGAAGCGAGGCTCCTGCCAGGCAAACTCCAACAGATTCGGCCCCTCAACAAACTCCATGCTGAAGTACCACTGGCCGCCTTCGGAAATCAACTCGTACAACTTCACCAGATTCGGGTGGGTGATATCCGCCAGCGAACGAAACTCTTGCTTGAACAGATAGAGAGACTCAGGATTGAGCCGGGACAGTGTCTTCAGTGCGACGCGCACCTTGCGTTCTGTGTCGAACGCTTCGTAAACCACACCCATCCCGCCGGCGCCCACGCGCCGCAGCACAGTAAACCGTTCCGATGGACTGAAGTTGTCGGGCCGGGCGTTCATAGCAGGTTATTGCCATGAACTTTGAGAGCGAGTTCCCATGTATCTGCCATGTTCCGGGTACGGTGCGGCATTCACGGCGACGAATGTAATTGACTCGTGGCCGATTCGAGGCATAAATATGTTAACCCAAAATGGCCAAAGAAAGAGTTGCGGTCCTTGGTGGAGGCGTCGGTGCGCTGGCCACAGTGTACGCCCTGACCAAAGTTCCCGGGTGGCAGGATCGTTACGATATCACCGTCTATCAAAATGGCTGGCGCCTGGGTGGAAAGGGCGCCTCTGCCCGGCGTCATTTCAACGGCGCATGGCGCATCGAGGAACACGGGCCCCACATCTGGTTCGGATTTTACTTCAACGCGTTCCGCATGATCGCGGAAGCCTATGAATACTGCGCTCAGCACGGTCTTACCCCGGAAAGCCCGTTCAAGTCCTGGAGTGACGCCTTCTATCCCAAGCGCGATGGGACGTTTATGGAGTACGTAGCCCAAAGGTGGCGTCCCTGGCTAATCTCGATGCCGGATCGCCCGGGAAGCCCGCTCGAGCCGGGTGATTCCCACCTGTGGACCCACCTGCTCGATGGAATCGGCTTGCTCCTGCGATGGTTCGAGGACCTGAAAGGCCTTACCCCCGAGGCCGCGCCGGCCAAGCGCTCCCGCCCCTTGGCGCACTGGCTCGACCACGCTTACGAGTGGATTGCTGAGCGTCTTGGTCATGGGTTGCCGTCGCCGGAAGGTGATTCGCTGTTACACAAGGCCAATCGCCTGGCCAGGGCGCCTCACATAGACCCGCGAACACGGCCGCAGGGAGTCTTTTCCTGGTTTGCTCGACTGGGAACCTGGTTGATGCGATATCTCTTGCGCCAGTTCCGCGAACGGGTTCACAAAGACATTAAGCATCTGCTTGCCGAACACGACGGCATCCGGCATTTGTGGGAAATGCTCGATTTGGGAGTAACCGCCATCTACGGAATACTCGCCGACGACGTGCTGCAAAAAGGATTCGACGCGATTGAGAGCGTCGACTATTCGCACTGGCTGCAGAAGCACGGCTGCACCGAATATTGGTCGCCCCCGGTTCATGGCATCTACGATTCCGGCGCGCATTTCGAGAAAGGGAAGGCGGCGCCGCCGGATCGTCCCAATGAGCGTCCGGCAAGCGCCAATCTTGCTGCCGGAACTGCCGTCGCGGCCCTGCTGCGGATGTTTGCTGGTTACTCGGGCGCCTTCTCCTACAAGATGCAATCCGGTATGGGCGAAACCGTATTTACGCCCTTGTACCTGGCTTTGGCGCATCAGGGGGTAAAGTTCCGCTTCTTTCATCAAACTACAAAGCTCATACTCTCCTCCGATCAGTCGCAGATCGCGGCGATCGAGATGGACATCCAGGCCACGGTAAAAGCCGGCCCGGAAGCCTACCGGCCTTTGCTCGATCCCATCGCCGGCTTGCGATGCTGGCCCGCCGCGCCGTTTTACGATCAACTGGAAGATGGCGAGGAACTGGAGCGTCTGGGCGTGGACCTCGAAACGGCCTCCACCCCTGGTTGGCAGCGAAAAACGAGAACTCTCAAGCGCGGCGAGGACTTCGACAAAGTGGTGCTGGGCGTTTCAATTGCCGCTCTGCCGCCCATCACCGCGGCTTTGGAAGTAGACCCGCGCTGGAAAAAAATGCTGCAGGAAGTTCAGACCGTCCAGACCCAGTTTTTCCAGGTCTGGTTGTCGCGCACCTCAGAGCAACTATGCGGCGCCACGGTCGAGCCGGTCGCCGAAGCCTTCGCCGAACCCTACTCCACTTGGCTCGACATGAGCCAGGTACTGGTGCGCGAGTGTTGGCCTCCCTCGGTCGGAACGCAGAGTGTTCATTATTTTGTAGGACCGCTCGAAGAGACCGGCTCTGCTTCGTTCTCAGCCGACGAGGAGGCCGAACGAGTCAAACAGCAGGCGATTCGCTTCCTGCGGTCAAGTGCGCTCGGTATTTGGCCCAATGCTGCTTCACCTGCCAGCCAGGACCAGTTCGACTGGAGCGTATTGGTGGCCCCGGAAAACGTCGATCAGGAAAAAAGATTTGACTGGCAATATTGGCGGGCGAACATCCAGCCCACCGAAAGATATGTGCTCTCGACCGCCGGCAGCAAGTTCAGCCGCCTTCGCTCCGATGACTCCGGCTTTGGCAATCTCTACCTGGCGGGCGATTGGACGCTTAATGGTTTGGATGCCGGGTCCGTCGAAGCAGCGGTGATGTCCGGAATCCAGGCGGCGCAAGGCGTGTCCGGGTACCCGATTGAGATTCTCGGCGGCTATGAGGAAATGCGGTCGCGAGTGGCATCGCCCGCAGCACCGGCCAACAGCCAGCCCGCGTAAACTAGGGATCGCACGCCGCTAGCTACCAACGGTTAGTTCTGTTTCGCAAAGAAGACCATGCCAACCAACACGGTCAATAAAGAAAAGATCGCCATTCTCGGCGGCGGCGTCGGCGCGATGACCACCGCCTGGGCGCTTACCAAGCAACCGGGCTGGCGCGACCGCTACGAAATCACTGTTTACCAGTTGGGCTGGCGTCTCGGAGGCAAAGGCGCTTGCGGACGCAATGCCGCAATCGGAGAGCGTATCGAAGAGCACGGTCCCCATGTCTGGTTTGGTTTTTATAACGAAGCCTTCCAAATGCTTCGCGACTCCTATCAATACTTAAAGGATCACGGCCTAACGCCCGCCAGCCCGTTTCAAAACTGTATTCCCGATGCCATGGGGCCGCTCGACCATTCCAGCCTCATGGAAAACGCCGGCGGCCAGTGGAAGGCATGGCATGTGAACTTTCCGCCGCGGCCCGGTTCGCCCGGTGATCCCAAGCCTGACGTCTGGGAGCAAGTGCTGTACGCCATCGATTGGCTACTCGATCACGAGGGGACGGTCAGACACGAAGCGGGAGGGAATCTCCAGAACATTGAGTTGCGCTGCAACCAGTTTGTGTCGTGGCTGGACCGGGTGTATCACAAGCTTTGCAAACTCTTTGGTCTGGAAACCACGCCGCAATCCGCATCGCAGCAGGAGTCAATGCTCGCGCGCGTCCGCACCTTGGCCGCCAGCCCGCATCTAAGGAACCGGCGCCAGCGCCCTTTACTCCAGCGCTTCCTGGCGCGGCTGGCTGACAGACTGATCGCCTTTCTGCTCGGCCGTTTCCTCAAGCGGCTCAGGAATTCGGTGGCCCACCTGATCGCGTCGAACGATGACCTGCGCCACGCCTGGCAGATTCTTGATCTCGGCGTCGCCAATTTGCGCGGCATATTCGCCGGCCATGTGCTTACCGAGGGATTTGAAAGCATCAACGGCACGGATTATTCCGCATGGGTCGAGCATCACGGCTGTTCCGAACCTTGGTCGCCGCTGGTGGAAGGCATCTACGATACCTGCTTCGCCTTTGTGGACGGCGACACCACCGCCGCTTCCGGCAAGCGGCCGCGCGGCGCCTCCATGGAAGCGGGAACCGCCCTGCGCGGCATGATGCAAATGTTTTTCGGATATTGCGGCTCCTACGCCTACAAAATGCAGAGCGGCATGGGTGACACGATCTTTGCTCCTGTCTACCTCGCTCTGAAAGATCAGGGAGTAAATTTCAAATTCTTCCATCGTGTCAAAGAGCTGTCCGTCAGCGACGGGTTTGTCACATCAATCGACATCGATGTGCAGGCGACGGTTAAGCCCGAAGTTCTGGCCCAGCATCCCGACGGTTACGACCCTTTGAAGTTGGTGAAGGAGCTGCCTTGCTGGCCGAACCAACCTTTTTTCGACCAGCTTGTAGAAGGAGAAACGCTACAGACGAATGGAATCGACCTCGAGTCGGCGTGGTCGGGATGGGAAAACATTCCTCTGCAACTTCGCCGCGGAGAACATTTCGACAAGGTCGTCCTGGCCATCTCACTGGGCGCTTTGCCGTCCATTTGCAAGCAACTGATCGCCGCCGACCCGCACTGGGCGCGGATGGTCCGTGAAGTGAAAACCGTTCAGACGCAGGCGTTCCAGATCTGGCTCAAGAAGACTTCAGAAGAGCTGGGATGGCCAGTAGACCCCGCCCGTAAACAATTCGACCTGATGAGCGGCTACGTACAGCCCCTCGATTCCTGGGGAGACATGAGCCAGGTGCTCGACAAAGAAGTCTGGCCGAATGACGAAGCCCAAAGCGTGCAATACATCTTTGGCCCCATGGGCGACACCGAGCCCATGCCCGAACCCGGCAAGAAGTCCGATTATCCAGCCCGGAAACTAGCGGTCGCAAAACAAACCGCGCTGGAATTCTTGCGGACTGCCGTGCGTCCGTTATGGCCAAAGGGCGTCAGCGCCGCTAACCCAGATACGTTGGATTGGAACCTATTGGTCGACCCAAACAACGAGCGCGACGAGAAGCGCTTCGATTCGCAATTCTGGCGCGTCAACATCGATCCGTCGGAGCGCTACGTCCTAAGCGTCGCAGGAACGACCAAGCATCGCCTGGAACCGGGCGGGTCGGGATTCGGCAATCTTTACCTCGCCGGTGATTGGACCCGCAACGGAATCGATGCGGGATGCGTGGAATCTGGCGCGCTCTCCGGAGTACTCGCTGCCCAGGCCATTGCAGCATCCCAAGCGGCTACGCCGCCGCCGTCCTCGACTCGGTCTTAACTGGCGGCTGTTGGCTCCACGCCCACACGCGCCGTGCCGCCGTCCATGGCCTACGAACCCAAGGCGCATGCACCAGGCGCGCTGTCCATGGCATTCGGCTGGCCATCAGCACTAGCGCGTCCAGCGTGCAATAGAACGTTCCGGTCCATACTGGCGGCCGCGTGATGGTCGACAATCCGAACCACGGATCGCGCACATGGTAGGACCAGCCGCCCATCCACGTTCCGTAAGACTCAACCGCAAGCGCCAGAGGAAACATGGTCGCGTAGAGTGAACGCTCCCGGCTCCACCACAGATAACACAAGAACAGCGGATACCAGATTAGGCTCTGCGTATCCCATCGTTTCCAGGCCCCAAGCACGGTTACGCACCCCAACAGACCCGCTAAAAGTGCCGGCAGCCATCGCGGCGCCACATGCTTCAGGCGCTTGCCGGCTGCGTACACCAGCGCGTGTCCAGCAGGGATGAAGAGCGGCAAATTTCCCAGGCGGTATTCATAGAGTCCCCAGACGAATCCCAGAAAACACTCGCCCAGGGCCCCAATCAGGACACACAACACCAGTTGCTTGCGTTCGTCAGCTCGAATCCGCGCCAGAATCCAGAGCAGCACGGCCCAGGCGCCGAGGTCGACCAATGGTTGGGAAAACCAGAGCGCGCGCGTATCGATCCATATTCCGACGGCAATCGTAAATAGGGCCGCGAAGACGATTCCAGCGTCCTCCGAGACACTCGCCCCCCAAACGCGGCGTACTGCCGTCGAGATCACCATCCCAGAACGTTACCGGGAGAAAGCTCTTTTGACAACCTACACACGTCGGAGGCACTGAACCAGCGTTGTTCCCGCTCGCTTCCCTCCGCGATGGCGTATGCTGATCTGCTACTGTCCTCCACATACCTCTTCTCATTCAGAACAAGCTGTGGACCACGCGCCGCGCGGATTGGTGATTGCTTCACCGCTCCACGCGCCTGCCATTCATGAAGTCTGCTACAAGTTCAAAACTGCAACTTCGCGCCGAAATGGAAGATTGGGTCGGCGCGACATACAGGTCGAGTGGGAATCGGATACCGGGGAGCAGCCTGGTCATTCCGTTAAGGCGCCCGAGTCCGTGATTAGCGCGGGTCGGCGTGTTGATGCAGTCCCTCCAGCTTCGACTCGGGAACCTGTGTCGGAGGAGGCGGAATGTAGGCGTGCACATTCTCCCCGGACACGCTGGTCGCGTATGAGCCAAGCTGGCGCCGCGACTTGCGTGCCGGCATGACGGTAAATCGTCCATCGGGCAGTTCACCGCCCAGGGGGTCGAAAAGCCCTAATGTCCAGTCGACAAATTGCTGCCTCGGTGACCTCCGTAACCTATCCAGCCTCACTTTGGGTATGCCACCTTACACCTAGAGTACTTGAAGTGCGAAGGTGGGTCGGTTGGTACGTTCAAATCAAGCTGTTTAGCGGAACCGTTCTCGTTGCCGACGATCAGCTTCCCAATCCGGAGCTGCTGATGCACTCCTCATCGTGAAGGGTGATTGACGGCTCGGCGTATCTGGATGTACCGCGCATAGATGATCAGTTCGAGCAGCGCGCGTAGTGGCAATGCGAAGTTTCTGTCGCGTCGCGCGGCTGGGGGTGGGGATCGTAACGACAGAATTGTCTTCAGGAGGACACCTCCATGAACAGGTTGTTGTGCCCTGTCTTTCGCAGCAGCCACCAGTCGACCGGAGCCGCACGGCAGACGGCAGCCAAATCCATTCGGCGGAATGGTGCGTTACTGCTCGCGTTGCTCGCGGCTCTCAGCAGTCCGAGTTTGGCTCATCCATCTCAAGAGCAGGATACCGATGAATCCCTGAAGCACTTGAGCCTGGCACAACTGGGAAGCGTCGAAGTGACCACAGCTTCCAAAGAGCCGGAAGAAGTTTGGAAGACGCCAGCCGCGGTCTACGTCCTCACCCAAGAAGACATCCGGCGCTCCGGCGCTACCAGCATTCCGGAAGTGCTGCGGCTGGTTCCGGGGGTTCAGGTGAGCCGCATTGACAACGATCACTGGGCAGTGGGTATTCGCGGATTTGCCGACCAATTTTCGAAATCCATGCTGGTGCTGGTTGACGGCCGCAGCCTTTATACACCGCTCTTCGCCGGTGTGTATTGGGCACTCCAGGACGGCATTATGCTCGAGGACGTGCAACGCATCGAAGTGATTCGCGGTCCGGGGGGCACGGTTTGGGGCGCGAACGCTGTCACTGGGGTCATCAACATCATCACGAAGAAGGCCAACGACACCCATGGCGCTCTGGTTTCCACGGGGGGAGGGAACATCGATCAAGGGATCGGCGGGTTTCGTTGGGGCGCCGGCAATGACAGCAACCTGGACTACCGGATTTACGGAAAGGGCTTCAGCCGTGGAGCTGGATTTCACTCCGACAATGCCTCATTCGATCACTGGGGCATGGGGCAGATAGGCTTCCGTACCGATTGGGATCCTCGGAGCAACGACCATCTGACCATCCAGGGAGATATCTACAAAGGCGGCGTTGGACAGCGCGTAGGCTACGGATCGTTTTCACCTCCATCGCAGGTCATCACCGATCAGGCGGTGGCGGTATCGGGTGGCAATTTGCTGGGGCGCTGGAAGCACGATCTGCGCGAAGGCTCCGACATCCAAATTCAGGCTTACTATGATCGAACTTTTGCCCACGCACCCCACTATCAGGAGACACGGAACACTCTTGACATTGACTTCATTCACCATTTGACGCTGCCCGGGCGGCAGAATTTCATCTGGGGGCTCGGGGCCCGGCTGAGCCCCAGCGATTTCGTGCAGACGGTTCCGACCCTCGATTTCCTCCCGCACCACATCGCCAACAATGTTTACAGCGGTTTCGTGCAAGATGAGATTGCGGTTGTGCCTAACAAGTTTTTGCTCACTGTTGGCTCGAAGCTGGAGCACAACAACTACACCGGATTCGAGATCCAGCCCAGCGTGCGTGGTTTGTGGACGGTTAGCCCGCGACAGGCGCTTTGGGGGGCTGTGACCCGTGCGGTGCGGACCCCGTCGCGGATTGAAGAAGACTTTCAACTCACCGATTTCCTGGTTGCCACTCCTCCCATTTACCTGGAGATCGAGGGCAACAAGAAATTGTCCGCAGAGCGTTTGATTGGCTACGAGGCAGGATACCGAAGGTTGATATCTCCTCAGTTCTATGTGGACGTGGCGATTTTCCACAACGACTATGACAATCTTGTCGACCTGGGGGCGGAGGCTATCACCGTTGACGCCGTGCCAGCGCCGCCCCACTTCACCATCCACTTCCCCTGGGCCAACGGAATCCAAGGCAGCACAGACGGATTCGAAATCGCGCCCGACTGGAAACCGGTCCGCTGGTGGCAGATCAAGGCTACCTATTCTTATTTGAATCTCAATCTGAAGAATAAGCGGGGCAACACCGACATTGGCTCCGTGAGCAGGGATGAAGGCTCAAGTCCACACAATCAACTGTCTTTCCAAACCCGATTCGATCTGCCCAAAGGATTTGGATTCGACCAGACCTATCGTTATGTGAGCGGGTTGCCCGCCCAGTTGGTGAAAGGCTTCAGCACCGCGGACGTGCGCCTTTTTTGGCGGGCAAACCGGCAACTGGAAGTCTCCGTTGCCGGGGAAAACCTGTTCCAGCCGCAGCACGTCGAGTTTGGACACGATCCCGGCCCCCTCGTCGGGATCAAGCGGGGTGTGTACGCAAACATCACTTGGAGACGCACAGCGGATTGATATCCATGGGCCACATCGCCACAGGGAGTGTTCAACTCCGTCCCCTGCGCCGCGGGGCAAGGTCTTGCGACCGGTACTTGGCAGTGGCCATGGCGTGGCTGCTCTTGGGCATGGCAAGCTCGTGGGCCCAAACTCTCAAGGCCACTGACTACCAAGTCAAAGCGGCCTACCTCTACAACTTCGGACGATTTGTCGAATGGCCGGCGCAATCTGCCGCCGCCGGCGACGACTCTTTTACCGTCTGTGTTCTCGGCCAGGATCCTTTTGGCCCAGCGCTTGACGCGGCGCTTTCTGGTGAGACGATCGGCGGCAAGAACGTGGTTGCCAGGCGAATCTCGAATGCGCAGGAGTCGGTTAATTGCCGGATTCTTTTCCTGACTTCAGCGGAAGAAGGGCGCCTTAACCAAATCATTCGAAGCTTGGACAAAGAGGCGATTTTGACCGTCAGCGACATGCCACAGTTTTCGCAGCACGGCGGCATGATCCAGTTTGTTCTGGAAGGGAATAAGGTTCGCTTCGAGGTCAACCTGGCGGCCACGCAACGTGCCGGCTTGACCCTCAGTTCTGAGTTGCTCAAGGTGGCCACGGCGGTAAGAAGGAATCCTGGGGATTGAACCCGATGCTCAACTTCCAACACTTTTCAATCTCCAAGAAACTCACGTGGATGAACATGCTGGTGAGCGGCGCCGCCCTTCTGTTGGCGTGCACTGCCTTTTTCGCCTATGACTTCTATACCTTTCGGGAGGGCATCGTACACAATCTGTCCACCGAAGCGCAGATCATCGGGTCCAACAGCGTTTCCGCGTTGGTCTTTAACGACTCCGGCGCTGCGGGAAACACGCTGGCGGCCTTAAAAGCTTCCCCACACATTGTGCATGCCGCGATCTATACGCAGGACGGTCAGCCTTTCGCAGGGTACTGGAGGGACCGCAGCGGAAAGGCGTTGCCTCTCCCGACGATTCCGCCTGGTCAAACCCAGACCTACTCGTTTGCTGACGGGCAGATTACTCTGCTGGATGCCATCGTCTTTCAAGGCAAGCCTACTGGTTTCGTGTACATCCAGTCTGACCTGCGGATTATCAACGATCGGCTACGAAGCTACACGTTCATTGCTGCCGCCGTCCTGTTGATTTCGCTGGGATTTGCCCTGCTGATTTCAAGAATCTCGCAGCGCGTCATCTCTGCGCCGGTTGTCCAGTTGGCGCGCACCGTCCGCATAGTGTCGAATGAGAAGGACTACTCGATCCGGGCCGCGGCCATCGGCGGTCACGATGAAGTTTCCACCCTGATCGAGTCGTTCAACGAAATGCTGGGCCAAATTCAAGAGCGCGATACTGCCTTGCAGAGCAGCCACGAGGAACTGGAACGCCGTGTCCAGGAACGCACCGCGCAGCTGGCGACCGCCAACAAGGAATTGGAGCAAAAAAACCGCGAGGTGGAGCGCGCCACGAAACTGAAGAGCCAGTTCCTGGCCAGCATGAGCCATGAACTGCGTACCCCCCTAAACGCTATTATCGGCTTTTCCGATCTTTTGGCCGAGAACACCGCGGGATCTCTCACCAGCAAGCAAGGCCGCTTTGTCGGACATGTCCGTGACGGAGCGCATCATCTGCTCCAGCTCATCAATGACATTCTGGATCTTTCCAAGATCGAGGCTGGGCAACTCGACATGCACCCCGAGGATTTCCAGCTCAAAGATGCCTTGCCGGAAGTGCTCTCCACCGTCCGGCCCTTGGCCATGGCCAAGAACATCACCGTCGAACAGAATCTGGATTTAGACGCTTCGGTGCATGCGGATCGAGTGCGCTTCAAGCAGATTTTGTACAACCTGTTGAGCAACGCCGTTAAATTCACCTCCGTAGCAGGCCAGGTCACCATCGACTGCTACCAGGACGGCGATTCGGTGTGCATCGCAGTGAGCGATACCGGCATAGGGATTCGGCCGGAAGACCAAGCCATAGTGTTCGAGGAATTTCGGCAGGTCGAGGGGAGCGCTGGAGAGGCTCAGGAAGGCACGGGATTAGGGCTGGCCATTACCAAGCGGCTGGTAGAACAACAGGGCGGCAAGATCTGGTTGCAAAGCGAATTCGGCAAAGGCAGCCGCTTCAGTTTCACTCTGCCCTGTGCGGCTCGGGAAGCCCCAGAGGCTGTTGAAGAGGTCATTGCGGCCGCGACTCCCGCGGGCGCACGGAATGGGCGTCACAAACCCTTGATCCTGATTGTGGATGACGAGCTTCCCTCGCGAGAACTGCTGTCGAGTTATCTGGAGCCGGACTACGAGATTGCCATGGCCGAGTCGGGCACGGAAGCGGTGGAGAAAGCCAACCAATTGCAACCGGATGCCATCACGCTGGATGTCCTGATGGCGAAAGGCGGCGGCTTCGATGCCCTGGTGGAGCTGCGAAAAGCGCCTCCTACGGCGAACATCCCGATCATCATCCTGTCGGTCACCGAACAGAAGCAGGTGGGATTCGCCCTGGGAGCGACCGACTACCTGGTGAAGCCAATCAGCCGCCCGGTGCTCAAGGAAACCATTCGCAAACATGTTCTCCCGCATGGCACACCCCCCGCAACCATTCTGCTGGTCGACGATGATCTTCGAACATTGGAGTTGTTGGAGGAGACCCTGCGCTTGGCGGGATACGAAGCTCGGAGTACGCAAAGCGGGGCCCAGGCCCTGCAAGCGCTTTCGGCGACGCGAGTGAGTGCGGTGCTGCTGGACCTGCTGATGCCCGAGATGGACGGATTTCAGGTGTTGCGGGACATCCGGCAAAACGCTGCATGGAAGGATATGCCGATCTTGGTAATGACCGCGAAGACTCTCACGCCCGAAGAAATGACGCTGCTCGGCCGGGATACCCAGGCGCTGTTTTACAAGAACGGTTCCTGGCAGCAGCAACTCCTGGCGGAGGTGCGCCGGGTGATTTCCGGCGCCCAGCAAGCCCAGGCCGCCGGAGCTACAACATGAAAAATATACTCGTTGCCGAAGATAACGCCGTCAATCGGGAACTGCTCCGCGAACTGCTCGAGGCTCGCGGCTACGCTGTCGAGGAGGCTTGTAATGGCCAGGAAGCTCTTCACATGATTGCGCAGTCCAGGCCGGATCTTCTATTACTGGACCTTAGTATGCCGGTGCTGGACGGTTTTTCGACACTGCGCCAGATCCGCGACACCCCGGCCCTAGCTTCCTTGCCGGTGCTGGCAGTCACCGCCTATGCCATGCGAGGAGACCAAGAGAAAGCCCTGCAAGCTGGCTTTGATGGCTATTTGTCGAAGCCAATTAATTCCTCGTCATTGGATGCGGAACTGGAGCGCGTTTGGAGTAAGCGGCGAAATCCAGAGAAGCTAGCGAAGGCCGCTGGCCATGAAGGCTAGATGACGAATCGGATAAGCGGCTGAATCGTATGAGTCGCTTCGCTTCTTAACTCGATCCTCAGAACTGCAGAACCTTATTCGCTGGCCGTTTTCACTTTAGACGGCCAATACGCGTTACACCTCGCTAATGTGGAGTGCATTGTGCGCGCCGCAGACATCAGTCCCCCGCCGAAAAGTCGCTCAACGTCACGGAACCGCACCTCCCTGGCACAGATCGCGATGACACGGCTTTCCATCACGATAGCTCTGCCCAGTTTGGCAGGTTCCGCTCTCCCGGCTCCCCGGCGCTCGTCTGTTCGTGTGGTAGGTTTTTCTAAGAAGAACGGGCCAAGCGGACTGCGTTAAGATAGCGGCTCAGAGCCTTGCTGCCCCTGGATGGGTTCGGTCTTCCGGGAGCTTAGCGGGAAACCGCATCTTTCGGAGATTGGAGTGAAAAGTATGCCTGCGAAAAATAAGCGCAATCGGGATAAACGCGGAACAGATTCGGCTGGGCAGTCTGGCGATATTCAGCAACTATCGGACGTGGCCGGAGCGGATTCGGAGAGCGTTGAGGAATTAGCAGAAGAGGGAAACGCGTTCGAAGCCGGTGTCATAGACGGGGTGCAGAACGCCAAGGACCCGGACGTCGCCGAAGTAACTACCCGCCAAGTGCCGGAGGATGACGTCCCTGGAGAATATCTGAACGACGACAAGGTGACATAAACCTTAATTGCACCCCGCTTGAATCCACGCCGCCGCAAAGCCCGATATTTCCGTAGGATGATTGTGTGCCGGTCCTAAATCAAAGGCACATCTTAACGATGAACCGAGAGTCTTCGACTTGAAGTCTGCCCTCTACAATGCTGAGAGGATACCAAACTTCCGGTTTCGAAGCGTTAGCCGCGATTACCAACCCATTTGGCCCATCCGCTTTAGGATAATCGCGCTGTAGCTATTCATGCGCTCGGGTCGTCGCTTCAGGGGAGCCGGCAGAATTGCAGCGAGCCGTGCCGCCTGTTCCCGGCCGATATTCCGGGCTGCGGTTTCGTCGTAGTAACGACACGCCGACTCTGCACCATAAATACCAGGGCCCCATTCGACCACGTTGAGGTAGATCTCCAGAATGCGCTGTTTGCCGAGGACGAATTCGGCCACCGGCACCAGTGTGGCCTCTGCGCCCTTGCGGAGGATAGAGCGGCCCGTTCCGAAGAACAGGTTTTTTACGAGTTGCTGCGTAATGGTGGAAGCTCCGCGAGTGCGATCGCCTTCCAAATCGTCTTCGGCAGCGATTTGGATCTCGTGCCAATCGAATCCATGGTGCTGGTAGAAGTGCGCGTCCTCCGCGGCGATTACAGCGTGCTGGAGATCGGGCGAGATTTGGCTGAGCGGAATGAATTTGTAGCGTTCGTGATACGGCGTGTGGTGAATCCAGGCCTGCAAGCGGCGCTGGATGTGCACCGCGGTCGTCGGTGGGTCGATCCACCGGGCGGCCACAAGGATCAGCGCGGCAAGCGACCAAAGAAGCACCACGCCGATGACAAGCCATCGAATAAAGGATCGGAGGAAGCCCGTCCGAAGCGGGGTCTTGGCGTGTGTGTTCGGCATTGCAGTCACATTTCAGAATAATACCCTGAGCTGCGTTGCCGCTGATGGATAGTCTTGCAGCGACAACGGCCAATCTTTCATTCAGTTTTCATTCAGTAGCTGACTAATTCCTATGGTGAAGGCTAAAGATGTCGGCCCGAATAGTTGCAGTCGGCCAGCGACGAAGTGCGAGATTGCTATGCAGGTTCTTCTTCCACCGGATTCGCCAGGGTTCCAATCACATCGATCACAATCGAAACCTTGTCCCCGGCTTTCAGCCACACGGGCGGCTTTCGGGCCATGCCAACTCCTTGAGGGGTGCCGGTGAGGATAACCGTGCCCGGCGGTAGGGTCGTACTTCCGCTCAGGAATTCGATGATCGCAGGAATGTCGAAAATCATGTCATTCGTGTTCGAATCCTGCATTGTTTCACCGTTCAGAATCGTCTGAATTCGGAGAGAATGAGGATCAGGAATATCGTCGCGAGTGACCAGGCATGGCCCCAACGGAGCAAACGTATCGAAAGTCTTACCCCTGCACCATTGTGATCCGCCTCGCTGGATCTGCCAATCGCGCGCGCTCACATCGTTCGCGCACATGTAACCAAGAACATAGCTCAAGGCCATGTCACGATGGACGTTCTTGCAGGTTTTACCGATGACCACTGCCAACTCACACTCGAAATCAACTTGGTCGCTTCGCAGATGCCTTGGAATATAAATCGGATCGGCCGGATGTTGCACGGCGCCAGGACTTTTCGCAAATAGCACTGGGTATCCGGGAATCTTGGAATTGGTTTCTGTCGCGTGCTGCCGGTAGTTCAGGCCAATGCACCAGATCATGGAAGGCGCGAGCGGCGCCAGGCGTTTCGTCACTTTCGCTTCGGCCTTGGTGACTTCGAACTTCGAGAAGATGTCACCGTGAACTACGAGTAGGCTGCCGTCCGCCTCCTCGCTCGCAAAACCAACTTGACCCATCGGATCCAAATACCGGACGATTCTCATGTGGCATTTCTCCTGGAGGCACAACCTTCAAATAAACTGTCACTCACAGTCTAATTCGAGTGTCACACCCGTAAACGGCTTCTCCATCGGGCACCAAAGAGGGGTTTCGCCGATCTCGCAAGAGTGGTCGGCGATCACTTCGGGTCGCATAAACGCCCGTGTTGCAGGAGATAAAGCGGCTGGCCTTGGGTTGAGGACTGGAACCCCAAAGAACTGGTGCCGCCATCGTGAGAAGCCCTGTGCTGGTGTTCTGCGTCGAGTGCTGCGTCAGAAATCTCGCGGCTTTGTAGGGCGTACTTGATCACCCATCGAATTATAGACAGGTGCGAAGTTTGCGCAAGTTCCTCCTCCACTCTTGCCTCGTCGATTTCATTCGCGAAACATCTCGAACCAGAACCACAACAAATTGGTTGTTTGATCGAAATAGGAACGAAAAATATGTACTCTGCTGCAGGCAACGAGCCAACCGGCGGGATATATTTAGGTCGGGGTCGAATTGAATCTGACCGGCACTGCCCTGGTGTTGAAATATCGGAAAGCAACATGGAACTCGACATTGAAGATTGTCACGACCTGCGAAACTACTTAGTATGCGAGGCCCACATAGGCTCAAACGAGAGCATCTCGTTCGAGGAACTCCCGGGAGGCGTATCCAATCGCACGATACGAGTTGGCTGGCCGGATGGGCATGGCTGGGTGTTGAAGCAAGCCTTGGCCAGACTGCGAGTTGCCGCAGATTGGCGCAGCAGCCCTGAAAGAATTCGGGTAGAAGCGAAAGCCCTGCGCTGCCTAAACAGTCTCGCTCCACCGGGCACGACTCCGCTCTTCATCTTCGAAGATGCGGCAAACCATCTAATGGCAATGGAGGCGATACCGAAGGAGAGCGAAAACTGGAAATCGGTTTTGCTCTCGGGACGGCTTGTTTCGGACCACGTCGAACAATTCGGCTTTTTGCTGGGTACAATCCACAGACGATCCTCGGAATCCAGCCGCCAGTTCTACCGCGCATTCGCGAACACCGAGTACTTCGAAGACCTTCGGCTGGAGCCGTACTATTTGTATGCCGCTCAGAGGGTTCCCGCGGCCGCTGGCTTTCTGCACGCGCTGGCCCGCGAGACACTGAAACACAAGCTAAGCTTGGTTCACGGCGATTTCAGCCCCAAGAATGCGCTCCTCTATCAGGGCAAATTGATTCTACTGGACTATGAGGTTGTTCACTTCGGCGACCCGGCTTTCGACGTCGGCTTCGCGCTGACCCACTTTTTAAGCAAGGCCCATCACCTGCCCTCACGGCGGGCTGCTTTCGCCACAGCTGCAGCGCTTTTCTGGCAAGTCTATGACCAACAAGTTGCGCCGCTACATTGGGATTCCCTCGAGTTGCGCATCGTACGTCATACCCTGGCGTGCCTGCTAGCTCGTGTGGCCGGAAAATCGCCGCTGGAATATCTAGCACCGGAGGAAGCGGCGCGGCAACGCGAAGTCGCCTTAGTCCTTATGGCGAAACCACCGGAACGCGTTAGCGAGCTGATAGAGGAATTTATCGCACAAATGGATGCCCATGCCCACAATTGTTAGCCTTGCCGGTCGCGAGATTCTCGACAGCCGTGGCAGGCCCACAGTACTGGCTACTTGTGTCCTCGAAGGCGGAGTCTACGCATCGGCCTCGGTTCCATCTGGAGCTTCGACGGGCGCGGCAGAGGCTTTCGAGCTAAGGGATGGCGATCCCAAGCGATACTGTGGTTTTGGGTGTCGTCGCGCGGCTTCGAATATCTCCGGCGAGTTGCAGAGTGAGCTGGCGGGCCATGAGTTCGTGAACCAGTCCGAACTGGACCGAGCCATGATCGCGCTCGATGGCACTCCGCAAAAATCGCGTTTAGGCGCGAATGCGATCTTGGCAGTGTCAGTGGCCTTCGCGCGTGCGTATGCGCTTCATCGCCGCGTTCCTCTATATCAGCACTTCGCAGAGATGCTTGGTTCTCCCGTCGACGCCCTGCCTCGCCTCACGATCAATCTCTTCAGCGGAGGTAAGCACGCGGGACAGCAAGTTGCCGTTCAGGATGTCTTGATCATTCCCATGTCGGCCCGAACAGTAGACCAAGCGTTGGTCATGGCTTTTGATGTTTATCAGGCCGCGGCGGAGCTTGTGCTTCAGAGATACAAGATGCGCCTTCTCACTGCCGATGAAGGTGGACTGGCGCCTCCCTTTGAGACAGTAGAGGAGATGCTGGCCGTAGCCGTGAAAGCGATCGCAAGAGTGGGCTACGTGCCTGGAACGGATATATGTCTCGGGATCGACGTTGCTGCCACACATTTCTACAAAAACCAGCATTACTCGATCGATGCAGACGTGCTAGATAGCGATGACATGGTCAAAACCATCACCCAGTGGCTGGATCGCTATCCGATCATCAGCGTGGAAGATGGACTTGCCGAGGATGACTGGGAGCACTGGCCGAAACTTCGCCAAGCAATCGGTGGCCGGGCGTTGACACTGGGAGACGATCTTTTGTGCACCAGCGCTCAGCGTATACGCCGGGCGGTTGAAGTCGGCGCATGCGATGCGCTGCTGCTCAAAGTCAATCAAGTCGGGACGCTCACCGAGGCGCTCGAAGCTTGCCAGCTAGCGCGCGCGGCGGGTTGGGCCGTGACGCTTAGCGTGCGCAGCGGGGAGACCGAAGACAATTGGGCAGCCGACCTCGCCGTCGGGTGGGGAGCGCATCAATTCAAGAACGGGTCGATTCGCCACTCCGAGCGCCTCGCCAAGTACAACCGGCTGCTGAAAATTGCGGAGACGACAGGCTGGTCCTTGGCGATGTGGCCGACCCGTCACAGAAGGTGAGTTTGGCGGGCGCTATCCAGCGCGAGTTAACTATCGGACTCGACATCCGTATTGTGATGCATCAAGCTGTGCTTCTAAACGCCAGATGATTCTTAGAGGAGTGCGCCTGTGTTCTTCAATCAAGATCGAGCGCGGAAGTTAATGCGTCGCTATGAGATCGATGCTCTGGTGGCGACCAGCGCAGTAAACATCACCTATTTTTCCGACTACTTCTGCTGGATGGATACGAAATTCAAAGAATACATGGGCAACCCTGGGGCCCCGGCAAATCTTCTACCGGCGTATGCGGTATTTCCTTTGGAAGGCGAACCCGCGCTGGTCGTGGCTTCCATGCTCGCGGTAAATGCGGCCGATAGCTGGGTGCGCGATCTGTACTTGTGTGGAGAGCCGGTATTCGATCGATCCTTGATTCCCACCGAGCTTTCCACCGCCTACGGCAGTTTCTATCAGTTGCTCCAAAAGGACCCACCGAGTTCGACGGCGACCGGCGCCTTATTGAGTGCTCTTAAACAGCGCGGTTTGAGCGCGGCGCGAATCGGAATCGAGATGGACGGTTTGCTGCCGAACCTTGGGGAAGAAATAATGCGCGCCTTGCCGAATGCGGACATGAGAGACTGCTCAGATCTGATCCGGCTAATTCGAATGGTAAAGAGTTCCGACGAAATTATTAATTTAAAGCGATCGGCCGAAATTAACGAACAAGCCGCGATGGAGAGCCTGGCCCTGGCACGGCCAGGACGACCCATTTCTGATCTGGCCGGGCACTTTCACGAGCGAATCGGCGAACTGGGAGCTGAGTTTGATCACTATGCGTTTGACGTTTGTGGCATGGGGATAGCCACTGAGCCAAACTATATTCTTCGGGCCAACGACGTAATGTTCGTGGATTTCGGCTGCATTTACCATCATTACTTTTCCGATACGGGCACCACACTGGCGTTGGGATCAGTGTCCCTCGAGTTTTCGCAAAGACACGCCGCCTTGCGGGAGTGTGTGGAGTCCGCAACGGAGGTAATGAAACCAGGCGTCAATGTGTCCGCGGTTCGCGCTGCGATGTGGCAAACGTTAAACGAGCGTGGGGTTACGGCTTCGTCGCCGCATGGACACGGCCTGGGTCTGGAAGTGCGCGACTATCCGATCGTTGTTGCGAACAATGGATTGCGAATCAAAGATGACTGTGTCGATGTGCCCTCAGATCTTCCGCTGGAAGCCGATATGGTCGTCAATCTTGAATCTGCCGTATTCGTTCCGGGAATCGGATCTGTGCACATTGAAAAATCATTTCTCATCAGCGAAAACGGAAATGTTCCGTTGGTTCCACAGGATCGATCGGCGCCGGTAGTAGTGTTTTAATGGTATCGACGCCACAGCGTCCTCATCCAATACCGATCTCTTTGAGATACTCGCGGGTCCGCTTTGCGATCGGAAGCGGCTTGTCCAGGGGCGCGGGATACATGTCTTGCTCCACGATCGCCCATCCCTGGTAATTGGCATCATTCAAAACTTCGCGGAACGCTCTGAAGTCAACAATACCTTCGGAGGGTTCGCAGAATATTCCCATCGCCACTGCTTTTGCAAAGGGGACGTTGTCGGACTGCACGCGCTGCAGCACTTTTCCGTCGAGACTCTTGAGATGCAGGTAGGGAATCCTATTGTGGTGCCTGCGCATGAAAGCGACCGGGTCGCCTCCTCGATAGGAGTGGTGTCCGGTATCGAGGCAGAGTGAGATCAGAGCCGGATCCGTCTGCTCGAGAAAAGTCTCGATCTGATCCTCGTATTCGACGTGGGTCTCGGCATGGGGATGAAAAACAACCTTGAGACCATATCGCTCACGCGCAATACGGGCGACTTTATGAACCGCATCAACAAGATGCTTCCAGGAAGTTGCATCCAACTTGGCCGGCCGTGTCTTCTCACCGGTAAACAGATTCGTGTAGGTGTCGTCGATGACTAGAAGAAAACGCGCTCCGAGCGCCTTTAGCAAAGTTCCAACACTG
Organism: uncultured Acidobacteriaceae bacterium; assembly: GCA_963735545.1. Taxonomy (GTDB): domain Bacteria; phylum Acidobacteriota; class Terriglobia; order Terriglobales; family Acidobacteriaceae; genus PALSA-270. Next base: position 96,612 of record CAVTLU010000020.1, on the reverse strand, counting down.
TTGACCTCGGCTTCTATCGTGGGCCACAGCGAGGCATCGTCGAAATGTTGCATCACGAACCCGGTTGTTACCTCGAGACCCCTTTTCTGAACATTAGCGGTCAGGGTGGTGGGATCGGTCGGCAAATACCCAGGAGGGCCAAGCTCGATCCATTGGTAGCCCGCCTCCCTAACCTCATCCAAAAACCGGTTCCATGGTATCTGCTTTGGATCGCTAGGAAACCATACGCCCCAATTGTCCGGCGCCGTGCCAACCTTAACGTCAACCGCCATATTTGTCCCTCAACATCGTTCTGAACAACCCGCGTCCTCTTGCGGATCTACTTCGATCAGCGACGCTAACGCAAAGTTGCACCCACTTCTGCGAGTCTAAATCAATTCACATGTCAGTGGTCTCGACGTTTCACGTTGTGAGACACGCCTTTGCGACTACTTGACATGGGATTCATCGCGACCCTAGTATCCATCCAGTCGGCAGTGCACTTCGACGGATTCGCTCATGCCCAGGGAGAGCCGGCGTCCTCTCATCGCCATCGCAAGCATCATCCACGAATCGAATACATTCAGCTCTGCGGTTACTGAGCTATCCGATTTTGCCTGTCGGGAGATTTGTCCTGCCGATCGAGCCCTGGCGGAGTGGGCGGAAGGCAACGACGAGATCAGCGGGTTTATTGAAGGTGCGCGCAAGTGGGATCTAGGCTTATTTCCGGTTCTGGCTGCTTCGGCAACTCCCGGAGGTCCCGTAACCGATTCCGCATTGGAGGCGCTTTCGGGGGAACTGATTTCGAGACTTCAGTCGGTACCCTCGCTTGACGGCCTGCTGCTTGCGCTTCATGGAGCGATGGTGGTGCAAAGTTGGCCTCACGGAGACGCAGAAATTGTCAGACGTTTGCGTGCAGCCGTTGGGCCTGAGTTTCCCATCGTCGTAACCCACGATTTCCACGGCAACATTTCCACGGAAATGGTTGAAATGACAGCCGCGCTCATAACTTACAAGCAAAATCCCCATCTCGACATGCGTGTGCGTGGCATACAGGCAGCTGGGATTATGGCGACGGTGGTGCGCGGCGAAGTTAATCCGGTTCAGGTCATCGTGAAGCCTCCGATGATCTATAACATCATTTACCAGAACACGAACTGCGAGCCTTTGAAACACATTGTGGATGAGAGCATTCGGACCGAGGAGAACCCAAAAGTTCTGGCGGCAAGCGTGGCAGCTGGATACCAGTATGCCGATGTTCCGGCAATGGGTCCAAGTGTCGTGGTCGTTACCGACAATGATCAGGGCCTTGCGCAAACCGAGGCGCAACGGCTGGCAGATATGCTTTGGGCCACTCGTAACGATGTGCTCCTTGACCTGCCCGACTGTGCCGCAGCGGTCCGGCAGACGCAGTTGGCAGATAAGTTCCCGGTAGCGCTGCTCGACATGGGCGACAACATCGGCGGTGGATCCGCCGGCGACAGTACTTTTCTGCTCGGCGAGTTGCTTCGGCAAGACGCCAAGGGCTGGGTTGTGGTTCTCGCCGATCCTCAGGCGGTCCGGCATGCGGTTGATGCCGGCGTTGGCGAAGCCTTCGATACCACAGTGGGCGGCAAGACAGACAGATTGCACGGCGACTCGATTCGCGTGCGCGGCCGTGTGAAATCGATTCATGACGGCCAGTATTTTGACGGCGCCGTTCGACATGGAGGCCGATGTTTCTACGACCAGGGCCTCACGGCCGTTGTCGAAGTGGAAGGCTCCACGCCTGATCTTCCAAATTGGCTGATGCTGACCACAAAACGGCACCCCCCCTTTAGCATCGCTCAGCTGACGAGTTGTGGCATCGACCCAGCGCGTGCTCGGACTCTGGTGGTGAAGGGTTGCATCGCTCCGCGCGCCGCTTATGAGCCGATTTGTTCCCGCTTGATTGCCGTCGATAGCCCCGGCTTGACCGCGGTTAACCCTGCTCGCTTCACTTTCAAATGCATTCGGAGGCCGATGCATGGAATCGCATAACTGCGAAGTCGTGTGATAGCCATTTTGTGCACTTTTCGCCTCACTGAATAGGAAGGCCAGCCAATGAACCGTCGTGTGCTTCTGCAGTTCTCCGCTGTGGCCGCCGGTTTGGCAAGCGTCGAGTGTTCGCCGCTTGCTTCTTTCGCGGCGTCGAAACGTCCAGTGCAAATGACCGTCGACAAGCTGGAGATATTTCGGGTGAAAGTAAATCGGCTCGGTAACTGGATACTGCCTCGTATCACGACAAGCGCCGGTATCTCCGGCATCGGAGACGCTTCCCAGAGTGGCGCCACGGATGAAGTGCAGCTTATGCATTTGCAGCGCTGTTTCGAGCGCCTCAAGGGACGTGACATTTTCAGCGTCGAGTGGCTACGGCGCGAGTCTCTGCCGGAAATCGCCAGTCATGGGCTGCCGGCGGCCACCGCTTTCAGTGCTCTGGAACAGTGCCTTTGGGACATCATCGGCAAGGTGCTTGGTGTTCCGGTCTACGATCTCCTTGGTGGCCGCATCAATTTCGAAATCAGAAACTATGCCAACATCAACCGCTCCACCGACGACCGCGCTCCGGAAGGCTTCGCGCAAATGGCGGAAAAAGCGGTGGAGGCTGGTTTCGATGCAGTGAAACTGGCGCCGTTTGACGATATGCCGCGCGAAATATCGGACCCAGCGACCTGGGAGCACTACACGCAACTGGGCATCGATCGTGCCGCCGCGGTCCGCAAGGTTCTGGGGCCACAACGCGATCTATTGGTAGACGTACATAGCCACTTCGACCTGGAGCACGGTCTCGATCTGCTTCACCGCATAGAGCCGCTGAACCTCTTCTGGCTGGAGGAGGTTACACCAGCGAAACCGGTCGAGACCCTCGCCGCCATCAATCAGGCCGCAAAAATGCCTACTGCTGGCGGAGAGATGGTCCTTGGAGTAAAGGGCTTCTACGCATACATCAAGGCGGGAGCAGTAGATATCATCATGCCGGACGTGAAGTACTGCGGCGGAATTCTGGAGCTGAAGAAAATCGCCGCATTGGCCGAGGGTGCCGGGCTGCAAGTCGCTCCTCACGGACCGGCCAGTCCAGTAGGCAATGTGGCGGGGGCGCATGTTGCCTCGACGATCCCAAATTTCCCCATCCTGGAGTTCTCCTACGGCGAGGTGCCCTGGCGCGCGGAAGTGATCGATCCCCCGGAACAGTTATCGCACGGCCGCATGACGCTTTCTGAACGTCCTGGCTTTGGAATTACGCTGAACGAGAAGACAATTGCCAAGCATCGTGCTGTCTGAACGCAGTGCGGTCAGACAAAAATATGAAAAACTCTGCTCGATTGTTTTTTGTCGTCGGTTGCCTGCTGGTTGTGGCTGCGATTTGGCCAGTTTTGCCCTTGGTAAATCGCATTGCCCCGTTCATCTTCGGCCTGCCGTTCTTTGTGTTTTACATGCTCTGTCTCAACTTCGCCGTCACCATATTCCTCTGGATCGCATTTCGTTATACGGAATAGGCGATGCTCAATCACTGGCTGGTAGTGCCAATCGTGGTTCTGGCCTTCTTGCTGATGAGCCTTGGTGTCGGCCTTTGGGCGGGGCGATCGGCTGGGTTCAGCACCGCCGACCACGTGGTTGCAGGCCGGAACTTCGGCTCCTTGCTGGTGTTTTTTGTAAGCGTCGGAGAAATTTATAGCGCTGTCTCTTTCCTGGGCCAGCCCGGCTGGGCCTACCAGCACGGCGTCGGCATGTTGCTGCCCGTGGGAACACTTATACCCCTGATGGCGTTTTGGCTAGGCCCCAGGATTTGGGAGGCTGGCAAACGATCGGGATCAATTACTCAAGCGCAATTCTTCGGATCGCAGTTTGGTTCCCAGGGGCTTCGCGCTCTTACGGCTGTCATTGCGCTCACCGGCCTTGTTCCTTACGCCGCCGTGCAAATTATGGGTGGCGGCTACATCTTCAGCGTTACCACGGAAGGGCACATTCCATTTTGGTGTGGAGCATTACTGGCTTTCGCTGTGGTCGCGATTTACGTCTACCACGGCGGGTTACGAGCGATTAGTTGGGTTGCAGTGCTCAAGGGCTCGTTCATGGCCTTGCTGGGCGTGTATATCGTCCACCGTGTGCTCGAAAGTAGCTATGGCGGGGTTAGGGGGATGTTCACGAAGCTGGCGTCGGAGTCGCCGGCATATCTCACCCTGCCCGGGCCTCAGCACCTCGTCACTTACACCTTCTGGAGCACTTCGCTGCTGGTAAGCATTCTGGCCTTCTACATGTGGCCGCATTTGTTTGTGAATTTTTTTGCCGCGCGAAGCCCCCAGGTAATTCGAAGGCAAGCTATTTTCCTGCCGCTGTACAGTCTCGTAGGCTTCATCTTCCTGCTGATCGGATTCGCCGGGATTTTAGCGCTTCCATCCATCCGGCCGGACACTGTAATGGTCGGGATGGTTATCCGCGTTGTGCCGCGCTGGCTGGTAGCGCTATTTTGTGCGGGCGCGCTTTCCGCCAGCATGGTGACGGGCGCGGCATGTTCCTTAGCAGCCGCCGCTACACTCGGAAATGATCTGATTCAACCCTGGCTTCGGCTTTCCGACGTAAACCTGCGAAAGTTGATTCAGATGCTAGTGTTCTTCGTGATCGCGGCCGCATACATAATCGCCTTGCTGCAGCCATCGACTATCGTCTATATGATTCTGACTGCCTACGGATTCACCGTGCAGCTGTTTCCTTTGACCCTGGTAGCTCTTTACCGCCCTAACGTGACCACCGAGGGAGCCATCTGCGGAGTCGGATTAGGATTCGCGCTCGTGGCTCTTTTTGTCTTTGGCCGTCTCTCGTCTCCGTACGGCATTCACCCTGGTGTTTTCGGGCTGGCGGTGAATGTTGCAGCCATGCTCGTTGTCAGCCGATTCATGAGGCCGAGAAGAGCGGTTGTGACTGGGACTTCTAGCAATTTGGATCGCCGCCATGATAAGCAAGAACTGAAGAACGGGAGCCAGCAATGCACACACGCCGCGATGTCATGAAGGCGATAGGAGTCGCCTCATTAACAGCAGGGCTATTAGAACCGGTGCGGGCCGCGGCGGACGCCGTTAAGCCTGTCCGAATTACTGCGGTAGATGTTTTTTGGATCGAAGTCCCAACCAAAGGAACTCCGATCGAGGGGTTTGTGGCCGGACGTCCGAGCCGGGCCTCCGTGGTCAAGATCGATACTGACGCCGGCGTACGAGGATATTCATTTGGCGGGACACTAGCCGACCCGGACCGCGTGATTCGTCCGATGCTCATCGGGAAGGACCTGTTTGCCGTGGATGAACTGCTCAGCGTGGGTGGCCGAGGCGTGTCTCTGGGGGCGGCGGGTGGCCCGCTGACTACAAGCAACTACGCGTCACTCCGCTTCGGCGCGGTGGAACATGCGATCTGGGATGCGATTGGAAAGATACTTCGCCAGCCGGTCTATCGCTTGCTGGGCGGCTATTCGTCGGTTTCGGCGATCAAGGCCTATGCTACATATGTGTGGCCGGGCAGAAGCGATCAGAGCGGGGTCCCCTACAAATATCAAGCGGAGCAGGCCGCTAAGTTGAAAGCGGCTGGCTACAAGGGAATAAAATTTCGCGCGTGGCGGCCAAATCCCATGGATGATGTGGACGCTTGCGGAGAAGTGCGTGATGCCGTTGGTCCAGACTTTGCCATCATGTTCGATCGCACAGCCGATTGGGCCGGCTGGGTCTGGGATTATGAGACTGCTCTCAAAGTCTGCCGGGGCATGGAGAAGCACGGCGCCTATTGGATCGAGGAACCATTTGCCCGCACTGACTTGTTGTCTCCCCGTCGCCTCAGGCAGGAAGTAGACATCCTGATCACCGGTGGAAACGGCGTTGTGGCCATGGATGAGGCTCGTGAAATGCTGGTCGCCGATTCGTTCGATATCATACAACCTGATTCCGTCAGCGCCGGCGGAATCTTGCCCAATGTGAAGATTGGGCATCTATGCGAGGCCTTCCATACCCCCGTCACTTTGCATGGAAGCATGGGGCTCGCCTTGGATGCTTGCCTGCAGATCAGCGCTGTTATCGGCACGCCATGGCTGGAAGTGTTTCCGGCCCCGCCGATGCTGCCGGAAGAGCAATGGGGTCCGCTGGCGAAGGTGCTCAACACGAAAGAAGTATTTGTGGTGAAGGAAGGATTCGTGCAGGTGCCGCAAGGGCCGGGTCTGGGATTGGATATCAACGAAGAGGCCATTGCGCACTACCGCGTCGCAGCGTAAGCAAGGCTTGCTTGCGGCGGGAGGCAGTCAATGCTCGCTAACTTCGTCTTCCACCCTGAGGAATTGACTCGCGATAAATACGGTCCAATGTCTGCCAAAGCATATTTTCGTTGCCGCCTTCGTGGAGATATTGAACCAGCGGAATGCCTGCGTTTTCCTGAAACTTGATGTAGCCGTTGTATCTCGGCCGAATCCAGGCTTCCCGCATGCTGCGCAGGGTGTTGCGAAAAAAATCCCCGCTCATCGCATTGACGCTGTTGTCGGTCCATGCGGCAAGGTGGGCCGGTTGGCCGCCGGCGAGAAAATACATCGTGCGCTGGCACGATGCGCTCGATGTGTATGCCACATATTCAAGTGCCAGATCGACCTCCTTGCAATTTGCTGAAATGCCGATTCCCGTCCCGCCCAGCACACCACGAAGAGGGCGGCCATTCGGCAGACTCACCAGGCTTGTAAAGTGGATGGCGTGTTTTGCAAACTCGGCGCGCGAGTAGTTGCTGTAGCCATAGGCAAATGGACAATAAGCCCACTCGTTGCCGTTGGACAGCAGTTCGTAAATTGCGATGGGATTCCATCCGAAAACAGTGTCGGGTATAAGCGAGACTAACTCCCGCATCTGCTCGAGGCACATGCGTCCCGTCTCCCGGTCAACGAAACGGCCATCCTCCTCCCTGAATACGTCCCCACCTTGCGAAACGCAGAGCCCCATGAAATTCAACAACACGTCTACGGGGTGGAGAGGCATGACGACCAGCTTTTTGTGGGCCAGGGCAACGACATCCTGCCAGGTGGCTGGCACTGACTCTCCCGCTGCGGCAAGAAGATCAGGACGAAAACTGGCGAATGGGGAAGCGCCATCGATGGGAACCGCCAGCAAGTGCCCCTGCGATTGATAGCTTTCGAAAGAGAGTCCGACACAATTGTGGGCCAGGTCATCGCTCACTGCTTTAGGCAGTTTCTGCTCCAGTGGGAGAATCACGCCGGTCTCAATCGCAAAGCCGGCCCAGGGATGATCCAGCACGATCAAATCGAACCGTTGAGCAAGTGCGCCTAGATCGGCGTGACCGAACTCGTGCAATGTGCGTTTTGACCAACGAATCTCAACGTCGCGATGAGTTTCCTCGAATCGTTGCGCCGTGGCCACGAGAGGCGGAAACGCACGGCTGTGATCCCAAGTAATTCCGGTAAGCACAACGCTCATGGCATCACTCGTAACTGCTGGGACGCGGCCACGCTAAGTTTAGGCAACCATGCCGTGCGGATCGAGAACGAATTTCTTTGCGGCCCCTTTGTCGAAATCCTTATAGCCACGGGGAGCATCCTTAAGGCGAATCACCTCGACGTTGACCGCCTTCGCAATATTGATTTTCCCGAATAGAATCGCCTGCATCAACTGCCGGTTGTACTTCATCACCGGACATTGTCCGGTCGTGAAGCGATGCGACCTCGCCCATCCCAGCCCTATGCGAATGCTAAGTCGCCCGACCTTCGCGTTTTCATCGATTCCGCCGGGATCTCCGGTGACGTAAAGGCCGGGGATTCCGATGGCGCCAGCCGCCCGGGTAACCTCCATCAAGGAGTTGAGCACCGCGGCAGGAGCCTCGTGCCCGGCATCAGCTCCGTGTCCACGAGCTTCGAAACCTACGCAGTCCACGGCTGAATCGACTTCCGGTACGCCCACAATGGCTTCGATTTGTTCGGCAATCGTGGCGCTCTTGGAAATATCGACGGTTTCGCAACCGAAACTGCGAGCTTGAGCCAGCCGCTCTGCGATGCGATCCCCAACGATGACGCAAGCCGCGCCCAGCAAATGGCAGGAAGCGGCACACGCCAATCCAACCGGGCCCGCGCCAGCCACATACACAGTGGAACCCGGCCCCACCCCGGCGGTGACAGCCCCGTGATAGCCGGTGGGAAGAATGTCGGACAAACAGGTAAGATCGCGGATTTTCGCCAGGGCTTGGTCCTTGTCCGGAAACTTCAGCAGGTTGAAATCGGCGTAGGGCACCATGACGTAGTCTGCCTGGCCGCCGATCCAACCGCCCATATCCACATAGCCGAATGCCGCACCCGGCCGCGAGGGGTTCACATTCAGACACACGCCGGTGGCGCGCTCTTTGCAATTGCGGCAGCGTCCGCAAGCGATGTTGAATGGGACCGATACGAGGTCTCCCTTTTTGATGAACTCAACATCACGTCCGCACTCCAGCACTTCGCCGGTAATCTCGTGTCCCAGAACCAAGCCGGCGGGCGCAGTGGTGCGGCCGCGCACCATGTGCTGATCACTCCCGCAAATATTCGTAGAAACAATCTTCAAAATGACGCCATGCTCGCATTTCCGCGTTCCGAGTGCGAGTTTGGGGAAATCGATACTTTGAATTTCAACCTTGCCCGGGGCAAGATAGATCACACCATGATTCTCAGCCATGACTGGCTCCTTTGCAGTTGATCTTGTACCTCATCGACTTCCGGATGTCGTATGCTACGGTTCTGCGTGGCTTACGATTATTGGGGAACAGATTCTGCTACTCGTTTGTCCTGCAGCCAGAAAGCGGCAATTTGCTCCAGGCTCTTGCCTCTTGTTTCCGGAACGACTTTCCAGCTGAAAATGAGCGAGACAATGCAGATTACTGCGAACAGCCAGAAAGCTGGGCCCGCCGAACCCCAGGATTTCTCAAAATGACTCATCATTGGTCCGAGAAACTGGTTGGACACGAATATCGAAACCCATACCGCGAGCGTCCCCGCAGCTTGACCCTTCGCGCGCAGTCGCGTGGGAAAGATTTCAGAAAGAATTAGCCATGCAAGCGGCGCAAGGCTCAGGCTGTAGGAGATGACAAACAAGAAGACTGCTGCCACCGTGTAGGTCGCGGGGACGCCCCCGCGAAGGGAAAACCCCAACAGAATCTGTGTCAGGGCCATGCCAGCAGTGCCGATCAGCAATAGCGGCCGTCTGCCAACGCGATCCACCAGGTACGCGGTGAACGTGATCGTGACGATCAATGAGGTCACATTCAGCAGAAGTGTTTGGAAGATCGCCTGACTCGGCGTAATGGACTCTGCCTTTTGAAAGATGAGCGGAGCATAGAAGCTTACGGCTGTTCCTCCACTCCATCCCTGGAACAGGCAAAGCATGACTGCAACCAGCAGGGCAATTCGGAGACCTGGACCAAATAGCTCCGACAACGTCCCGGTTTCAGCCGAGATGACCTCTTGAATCGCCTTAATCTCAAGCTCGGCATTGTGCTTCCCGTCAATTCTGGCCAGAATATCCTCAGCCTCGCGAAACTTGCCTTGTTGTGCCAACCATCGTGGACTCTGTGGAATAAAACCCAAACCCAGCAGAAAGCCCAGTGCCGGCACAGCCGCCAGGCCAAACATCAGTCTCCAATTCCCGCTGAACGAAAGGTAATAGCACACGATGTAAGAACTGAGCGCGCCGATCCCGATGGCAAGCTGGTTGAGACTCACCAGGCTTCCCCGGATTCGTACTGGTGCAATCTCGGCGATGTACATCGGTGATACAACCGACGCCAGCCCGATCGCAACTCCAGCAACAATGCGAAAGCCATTGAACTCAAACATATTGCGCGAAAATGCGGTGCCGATCGCCGAAGCAGCAAACAGGAGTGCGGAAATGATCAGGGTCTGTTTTCTTCCCCAGGTGTCGCTAAGAGTTCCGGCGGCGAGAGGTGCGATCATGCAGCCGATCTGCGAGCTGCCCAACGCGAATCCAATGGCCATGGGTGCTAGCGAGAAGGCTTTTGTGAGAAATATGATCGCGCCTGACACCACGGCAAGGTCGAATCCGAACAGCAGACCTCCTACCGCCGCAACGGCCGCCACAAGGTAAACGAATACCTTGCTTCCCGCTTCATGTTCACGAGTGCCTGGGCTCATGCGAGCGCCTCTGTGTTGCGAGATTTAAAGTATTCGTCCGCCGCGATGCATTGCGCGGGAGCCAGCGTCACTTGCTGCTGTCAACGGCTGCGTATGTTACCTGTTGCATGTTCAAGCGCAAAGTAAAGCTTCGGGGTTGATCCACGTAGTGAAACAGCAATTCACAGATCGTCAGGCGTATCTTTGCCAGCTTTGGGTTGAGGTGTATGATCTTCCCGCTTTACCGGTCTTTCGTTTAGACCGGACGCACAAGGAAGCGCCAATCTCCCCATGAAATTCAAAGATCTTATTCAGCTGCTGCAGGACACCAAAACTTCGCCGGCAGTCTTGGTGGGAAAACACCCCGGACGGCGAGTCGTTTGCGCACCGGCCTTGGTGGGCAGAGTAATGAGTTGCACTTTTGATTCGGCTGCCGGCGATGCGCTCGGCTGGATCGGACAGGACGCGATTTCCGGCAAACGCTCCGACCCAGTCTTCAACAACTTTGGCGGAGAGGAGCGGATTTGGTTTGGTCCGGAAGGCAGCCAGTTCGGTCTGCACTTTACTTCCAGCGAACTAAAACCGTCGGACTATCGAGTGCAGCCGGCGATGAGTTCGCAGCCCTATGAGCTGGTGCCTTCGCCAGCGGATCGCAGTCAGGCAGTGATGCAGGCGAGAGTCCAGATATCCAACCTGGCGGGAACAACATTTCACCTCCAGGTTCGGCGCGTCGTTAGCATCGTCGAGAGCTGCCCCTTCAGCCTCGGGGCAGGCGAGAAGGTCGAGTGCATAGGATTTCAGTCGGAGACCACGGTAAGGAATGTCGGCGGCGAGGCCATTCGCCCCGAGACGGGCCTTCTGTCTTGCTGGACGCCGGGGCTACATCCCAGTAGTCGAGGCAGCGTGATCATTATTCCCTTCAACGAAGGATCCAACGAGGAACTAGGGCCGGCAATAAGAGAGGATTACATTTCACATCTTTGTCCGCATGGCAGACTTCCGGCAGAGAGCTGGTGTCTTGCCGATGACTACGCCGCTTTCAAGAGCGATGGCAACTGCCGAGCCAAAGTTAGCGTCGCGCGGGCGCGCGCGGTCAATAGGCTTGGGAGCTACAATGTCGAGACTCATGAGCTGATCATCAATCAGTTTGAGTTGTATTCCGAATTACCTTATGTCGGCGCTTACTGGAGAACGCTTTCCGCCTCCGAACTCTTGGATGGGGAGGCCGTGAGTTGCTACATCGACGGTCCCGATGAAAATGGAGCAGGAGGAAGCAATTTCTATGAACTGGAAACTCTGTCACCGGCGCTGGCGCTGGCGTCCGGCGAGGAGTTTACGCATCGCAACCGAGTATTTCATCTGCGCGGAGACGTGCGATGGATTGATGCGATCGCTCAGCGTGCGCTGCACGCAAGTCTAAACGCTGTGACTATAGGGCTGAACCTGCGGATGGCGTAGTCGCCATCCAGAACAGGACGATCTACCGATGCACGGCAACACCCGCTTCGATTTGGCTGGACACTTCACGGCATGCGGCTGTGACTGCGCCCGCAATTTCGCCGATTTCCCAATGATTAATGTGGCTGGTCGGTCCGCTAACGCTTAACGCTGCAATTGGCCGGCCCTCGCGGCTGAAGATTGGTGCGCCGACGCATCGCGCTCCCGTTGCAGTTTCCTCATTGTCCACCGCATAGCCACGTTCTCGCACCCTTCGAAGTGGCTCCAGCAAAGCCGTCGACGAAGTTATGGTCTTCGGAGACAATCTAGGGAGGCTTCCCCACTTCAAAATCCTGCCGATTTCCTTTTCGTCCAGGTACGCGAGTATCGATTTGCCGACGGCTGTGGAGTGAAGCGGTGCGCGACCGTTCACCACGGGAGCTCTGGGAATCGAACACATCCCGTCGAGTATCTCGATGTAGCGAACCTGATCCTGATCAAAGACCGCCAGATTTACGGTTTGCTCAAAACGCGTCTGCAGCCGTTCCATGAAGGGCCGAACCAGCTGTCTTAAAGTTTCACGTGTGCCGTTGCTGGTCAGCCATGCGATCTTGTCGGTCATTACATAGGCCCGTGTCGTCGAATCCTGCTGAGCATATCCGAGTTCTTCAAGCGCTCGCAGAATTCGAAACACCGTTGCTTTAGGCTGATCCAATCTTCGGGAGAGGTCACTGACCCTCACGCCTGTCCGGCTTCGCGCCATGGCTTCGACAATCAAAAACGATTTCCTTAGGACTTTCACGTCCTTGCACCTCCGGAGGACAGTGCTTTGCAATTCGGAGCACAATATAGCAGCAATCCAGCGTGACCCGAATCAACAAGCGACGAAGGGGCGCGAGAATTTCTCTATCGGTCCGATGCTGCGGAAAAGACTGGGTAAAACCGCCAAGCTTCGCCTCCCTTTGGTCAAGCCCGGCCTCTCTGAAAGCGACATGATTCGCAAATGCCGATCGCCACCTGGACGACAAAAGTTCCCTCCAATGGCGTTGCTACGAATCTACAACTCAAGACCAATCCGCGTTGACTCGCATGCAACAAGTGGAGAGCACTGCGTGCCGTAGTTGCAAACCCATCTGTTCCGTAAGATGAAACAATACCGAACTTCCCCTTGACCGCCCATTCATAGCCGCTCTATAAGTGGCGCTGGTCAACTGCGCTGCGTAGCAAGAAAGTGTTCGGGCGTCGATTTTGCCACGTGGGGTGTTTTTTCCCGGTTGAGGTGCAAGAGTGAGCAATAAATTCGGACGGCGTCGGTTCTTGGGGACGCTAGGTACCGCGGCTGTGGCTTCCCAATTTGCTTGGCCTATCAGCGGAAGCGCTTCGCATCGAAGCACTAATACTGACTCAGCCTCTCAGATCGATGTTCCAGATACGCTGGACTTAGCTGAGAGTGCCACGAGTGCCATCAACATCCTGACCGAAATCCGCGATCCGCAGTGCAATTACATGCCCTACCAGGTCATGTATCTCTATGACGACCCTCCTTACCTGACTCACATGCACGCTGCCGAGGTGCTGTGGTCCGGCGACCGCATGTGGGGGAAACAGGTCGAAACGCTTCTCAAAATGCGCCTGATGAGTGGCAGCAATCAGAATGTGGAAGACGATGCGAGATGCCTGGAGGGTATGGTTTCGTGCATGGGGCAGCAGGGTCTTTATTGGACGAAAGCGTCGCATCTGCTGGCAGACGGAAGCACCGTCCCGAAAGATGATTACGCGCATTTGTACTGCCTGGCTCGAGTCATGATGGCGCTGCTCGCTCAATACCAGCTGGACCAAAACCCGCGCTGGTTGGAGATCACCCAACGCGCCGTAGATGGTCTGACCAGCCTCGCCATATCCAAACAGGACTACGCATACTACCCGGATATTGTGATGTTGCGGTCGGGGTTCTCCACAACCTCCGAGCCGGTAGCCGGCAGCATCCTGGACAAACCGCAGGGCAGTTCCGATCATATTCAAATCACCTACGGCGGGATCATCCGAACGTTATGTCAATTCCACCAAATCACTGGCGACGAAAAGCCGCTGGAATTGGCTGGCAGGCTGGTGCAGTTTTTGTGTCAGTTCCGAATGTGGCTGCCCGAGGGAGAACCCAAGGCGGTGGTGGCCGCGGATCACGCCCATTTCAAAGGCCACGTCCATGCGCATTGCTGGGGGCTATGGGGAATACTCGACTATGCCGATGTGACTAGTGATTCGCAGCTCAAGTTACTGGTCCGTGATGGCTACGAGTACATTCGCAATTTCGGCGTTAGTCAGATCGGGTTGTGCGGCGAAGGGTGCACTCTGGGAGACATGACGGCGCTGGCTGTCCGGTTAAGCGAGACCGGCGTTGGTGACTATTGGAACGACGTTGAACGGTACGCGCGCAATCACCTGGCTGAGACTCAATACTTGCGAGCGGACGTAATCCAAAAGATTTCCGAATCTCCTGCTCAACCCAACGTGGAATCGGACTGGAAGAAGAATCCATCGCACCAGATCAAGCCGTGGGAGAGCGGCGATGAAGTCATCCGGCGCATTATTGGCAGCTCTGCCGCTGATGCGGGTCATGTAACGGCGGCTATGCTTGGCGGGCCTTTGTGTTGTACCTACAACGCTTCGCTTGGGCGGTATTATGCCTGGAAAGCGATCGTCGATTACCAGGCTCGTAACTCACAAGTAAACCTGCTGTTGAACCGGACGAGTCCGTGGTTGGACGTGGATAGCTACCTGCCGTATGAAGGCAAAACGATAATTCGAAACAAGACGTCGCGTTCCATAGCAGTGCGGATTCCGGCGTGGGTTGATCTGCGCGCGGTCAGCAGCACTGTCAACGGCAAGCCTGTCAATCCTGCCGCGGCGGGGCGGCGTCTGGTATTCACCAGCCTCGACAAAGGGGAAGTGATTGAAATTCAGTTCCCCGTAGTCGAGAGTACCGAGGTTTACCGCAATGGATACGACTGCGTTCCCATCGAGGATCACACGGAGGTCACCACTGGCGGCGTGTGGCGGGGACTTGGCCTAGCTCCTGCCCCGTCGATCCCTCCTGAGAAGCGGACTGCCCGTACATTGCGGCTCAGGGGCGACACCGTAGTTGACATTGATCCGCGGGATGAAGGGCAAGCCTATCCGCTCTATCAGCGCGATCACTTGAAAGGCAAGCGGACTCCCACGAAGAAGAGGAACTCCTATGTCGCATCACGCGTCATTTGAGCTTACATGACAATGTTTGACCTGAGAGGCCAAGTCGCCATAGTAACGGGGTCAGCCACCGGAATTGGCGAGGCAATAGCCCGCCGTCTGACGGAAGCAGGGGCTACGGTCGTCGTCGTTGATGTGGATCGAGAAGGCGCGGAGAGTGTTGCGAAGTCTCTTGGCAACGGAGCCTTCGCGCTCGAGGCCGATGTATCAGACTCTAAGGCCGTCAGCCGGGTTGTGCAGGAGATTGTCGCGCGGACCGGCCAGATCGACATCCTGGTAAATAACGCAGGAATTGCCGGCCCTTCCGCGCCCGTGTGGGAACAGACGGACGAGAACTGGCAGCGGAATATCGCCGTCAATCTGACCGGAGTGTTCAATTGTTGCCGCTCGGTTGTGCCGCACATGCGCAAGCGGCTTTATGGGCGCATCGTTAACGTTGCTTCCATCGCAGGCAAAGAAGGAAACCCCAACATGTCACCGTATTCTGCGACCAAGGGTGGGGTCATTGCATTCACCAAATCACTCGGCAAGGAGCTGGCGACCGAGGGAATCTGCGTTAACGCCGTCGCCCCTGCCGTAATTCAGACGCAGATACTCGATCAGCTCACCCTCGCCCAAGTCGACTACATGACCGAACGGATTCCTATGAGGCGGACCGGGAAGCCGGAAGAAATCGCCGCCGTCGTCCACTTCCTCTCAAGTCCAGACTGTTCCTTTGTGACCGCGCAATGCTACGACGCCAGCGGGGGCAGAGCGACCTACTGATGTTTCTGCACAGGCGCGGACTAATTGGAGAGTACTTTTCGTTGCCAGCTATGTGCAATAGTGGGCAGAAAAACGAATTTGCACGTTTAGAACCACGGTTGAAATAGTTAGTGAGACTCTTCGAGTTGTGCGAGCGTGGTTTGGCAAAAATCTGCTATGGTCTGGTCTTCCGCAATCGCTTCGCAGTCGGTGTCGATGGAGGCCAGAACCGCAATGCGAAAGTGGGTGGTTCAGGTTGTTCTAACCAGTGTTACAGCCACGGTGATAGCGTCTCAAGCGATCGCCCAGGAACAGGCAACCCAAGCGCCGGACCTGCAAGCAGCCGAGCAGCAGTTCAATCAGATCTGTGCCGGATGCCACGGTGAAGGCGGCGCCGGTGGCGATCATGCTCCAGCGCTGGTCGGTAACCGCTATCTGCGGACGCGAAGCGAAAGTCAGATCGAAGACCTGATCAAGACCGGGACTCGCGCCGGCATGCCTGGATTTCCGTTTCCGTCAGATGAACTCAAGTCACTCGCGCACTGGGTTCACATGCTCAATCCGTCGGCGTTCGATAGCAAGCCCACGGGAGATGTCGCTGCAGGCGAGCAATTCTTTTTCGCAGAGGGCCAGTGTTCAACCTGCCACATGGCGCGTGGGCGGGGAGGCGTGAATGGTCCTGACCTCTCCGACATTGGCCGAAAGGCTAGCGTTAAGGAACTCGAACTTGTCCTGGACAATCCTACCTCGCAGATAGGAACTCACTCTACGCCAACCTGTCCCAAATGGGCGTTCTGTCCTGATGAAAGCTGGGTCGTTGTCGATGTCCGTCTGAACAATGGCTCAACCCTGCGAGGGTTTGCACGCAATCGGGGAGAACACGATCTGCAATTGCAAACCTTCGACGGTCGCCTGCACATGCTTACCGATACGGACTATCAGGCGATTGCGCGCGAAAACAAGTCCTACATGCCTCCGCTGAGAGCCACCGCGAAGGCTCGTCAAAATCTGCTCGCGTATCTGAGCACTCTCGGGGGCATCGCTCCGGGGCAGTTGACTGTCGCGACAGAACCGGTATCGCGTGAGGCCATCGAAGCGGTTACAAAACCGAAAGCCGGGGAGTGGCCCACCTACAACGGAGTTTCCGGGGGCAATCGCTACAGCCCACTGAATCAGATCAATTCCGAAAACGTGAAGCAGTTGCGGCTACAGTGGATTTATTCGCTGGGCGCCTCAGGATTAGAGACCACGCCACTCGTGAGCCAGGGCGTGATGTATGTCACCGGTCCCGGCGAGGTATGTGCCATTGATGCACAGACCGGGCGAGAGATCTGGTGTCACACTGTTTCAAGCGTCGACCTGTTAGCCAACGGCGGAAACGTCGGCGGTGCGAATCCTGGCGCCGCTCCTGTGAATATGGGAGCTGGAGGACCAACCAATTTCCGGCCGCCGAACCGCGGCGTGGCGATTCTCGGCGACCGCGTGTTCTTCGCTACCGGCGACGCACATCTTATTTGCCTGAACCGTATTACCGGCGGTGTGATGTGGGACGTCAGCATGCCAGTGACGCCCGGCGGATACTTCGCTTCATCAGCGCCCATCGTGGTCGGAGACTTAGTGGTTTCCGGTATGGCCGGCGGCGACACTCCGCTGCGAGGCTACTTGGCGGCATATAAGGCCACAACCGGTGAACTGGCATGGCGCTTTTGGACTGTTCCCAAACCTAGGCGAGCCGGGTTCAGAGACGTGGGTCGGAAACGCAATCGAGACCGGAGGTGGAGCAACCTGGCTAACCGGTTCATACGACGCGGAAACGGACACGCTCTACTGGACTGTAGGAAATCCGTTTCCCGACACGGAAGGAGCCGAGCGCCAAGGCCTCAACCTGTACACCAACTGTGTGTTGGCGCTGGATGCAAAGACGGGAAAGCTGCGCTGGTACTACCAATTCACTCCGCACGATCTACATGACTGGGATTCGGTCGAGCCAGTAGTACTCGTCGATACCAACTATCGCGGCCGTGACCGAAAGTTGCTCCTGCAAGCCAACCGGAACGGGTTTCTCTACGTTCTCGACCGGACGAATGGCGAATTGCTGCTCGCCAAGCCTCTGGTAACGAAATTGAACTGGGCGAGTGGCATTGGTCCCGATGGCAAGCCCCAATTGTTGCCCGCCAACCAACCCACGAAAGAGGGAGTTAAGACTTGCCCGGCCGTGCGCGGTGCGACGAACTGGTGGTCCACGGCATTCAATCCGGCTACCAGACTCTTCTACGTGATGACGGTCGAGGACTGCAGCATATATAAGCCGTCGGCCAGAATCGGGGCCGGATTCGAAGGCTATCGCGATCCCTCAGACCCGGGAGTGGAGTATCTGCGCGCATTTGATATCGCGACCGGCAAAGTCGCCTGGGAGATTCCTCAAGTAGGGCCGCCGCGTTTGGCCTACGCGGGAGTGCTCTCGACTGGCGGCGGTCTGGTTTTCTATGGCGAGAACGGAGGCGGGTTTGCCGCGGTGAATGCGAAGACGGGCAAGACGCTCTGGTCATTTCGAGCCAACGAACCGTGGAGAGCCTCTCCCATGACTTATACCGTGAACGGGCGCCAGTACGTAGCGATTGCATCCGACGGAAATATCTTGTCGTTTGCGCTTGGCCAATAAATCGCAAGGGAAAATGGAATGCGTCGCAGATCGTTCATTAAGCTCAGCGGGTTGTCAGCTTTTGCCATGAACGCGCTGCCGGCTTTCGCCTTCCAAAACGAGAACAGCAAACTCAAGATCACCGGAGTGCGGGTCGTTCGCACCAAGCCCAAACGCCCCGTTCCAACTTACACTCCAGCTCCCAATTCGTGGTCGAACATCACGAGCGAAGTTGCAACTCCGATGGCGATCTACCCAGAGTACAAAGCCAATATGTCTCTGTGGAACCCCGACGCCGGAAAGCTTGGCAGGTTCACCGTCGAGATTTCCACTGACAAAGGGCTGAAAGGATACGGGAGCGGTATCGCCGGAGCCGGCAACATCGTTGAGGGACATTTCGCTAAGTTGCTGGTCGGCGAAGACCCATTCAACATCGAACGTATCTGGGACATCCTTTACCGCTCCACGCTGTCCTACGGCGGCCAGGCGGGCGCCGTGATGACTGCCATCAGCAGTGTCGACATTGCGCTCTGGGACATCGTGGGAAAAGCGCTTGACGTTCCTGTCTATAAACTCCTCGGCGGCGAAACCAAGCCGCGCATCCCAGCATATTGCACGGGAAACGACGTCGAGCAGCATCTTAAATTCGGATTCAAACGCTTGAAGGTCTCGATGTCGCATGGCCCGGCCGATGGCTGGGAAGGGCAGCAAAGAAATGTCGAGCTGATCGAGAAGACGCGTGAGATGCTCGGGCCGGACGGCGATCTCATGATCGATTGCTACATGTCCTGGAATGAGCAGTACGCAATCGAAATGGCTCGATTGCTCGAGCCTTACCGTGTGTACTGGATGGAAGAGTGTCTGCAACCTCGCGACTACGAAGGGTTCGGCCGGCTGCGCGCGGAGATCAAGTCCACCCGCATCGCAACCGGAGAGCACGAATACACGCGCTATGCATTCCGCGAACTGCTGGAGCATCGCGGAGCCGCGGTCTGGCAGCCCGACCTACACTGGTGCGGCGGCTTGACTGAGTTGCGGCGAATCGGTGCGCTCGCCGCCGCTTACGATATTCCTGTCATCCCTCACGGCGGCGGATCTTTTGACTCTCTGCACTACATCCTTGCGACTCCCAACAGCCCGTGGGCGGAGTTCTTCATGCCTCCTCCAGGAGGGCCGGACGAGGTGTATCGCCGTTTTGAGGAAGACAACCAGATTACACGCGGGCCCGAGGGAATTTACGCGCGGCCTTCGGACCGTCCCGGGTTGGGCTGGGACATTGAGGTGGTCTAAACAATTTTCACGCGAGGGGGCAAGATGGTGGCAATCAGCCGTAGAACATTTCTAACTTCGGCAGCGGCCGCGGCGGCAATCGCGGGCTTGTCGGCAGCAGCGAAGTCGTCAGCGCTCCCCAAGCTCAAGACGATTATCGACACGCACGTGCACTTTTACGACCCCTCACGTCCGGGCGGAGTACCGTGGCCACCGTCGAACGACGCCATACTTAGTCGCACGATTCTGCCCGAAGTATTCAAGAAGTTGACTGCTCCGCTCGGCATTAAGGGCGTCATCGAAGTCGAGGCCAGCCCCTTGCTCGAAGACAACCAGTGGATACTCGATCTCGCTTCCCGGAACCCGATTATCCTCGGCACCTCTGGCCATCTCGAGCCCGGGAAGCCTGGATTCGGGCAAACTCTTGATCGTTTTCGTCAAAATCCGCGTTTCCTAGGCATTCGGGTGAGCAACGCATCGTGGGGACAGAATCTTCACTCGGACTTGCAGAGGCCGGAATTCATTTCCGACCTTAAGTTATTGTCCCAGGCTGGGTTAGAAGCCGATAGCGCATGTGGCGTAAACGGCCTTCCGGACGTACTGCGGCTTACTGATCTGGTTCCGGATCTACGAGTTGTGATTGATCATATGCCCTTTGATCCTCCATTGGACCAAACCGCGCACCGTATATATAAGGATACGCTGCGGGAGATCGGGAAGCGCCCCCAGGTGTTCTGCAAGGTTTCGACAGTCTTGCGCCGTGTGGAAAACCGTCCGGTCGAGGACCTCAACTACTACCGCCCCATGCTGGATGAGCTTTGGGATGTTTTTGGTCCGGACCGGCTTATCTATGGGAGCAACTGGCCGGTAAGCGACAAAATCGGGCCTTATGACTTGGTGTTCAAGGTTGCACGCGAGTATTTCGGGTCGAAGGGGCGAGATGCCTCCGAAAAGTTTTTTTGGAAGAACTCCAAGGCAGCGTATCGCTGGAAAGCCTGATGGTCGATCGCTCTACCGCTGCCCGTCACCCTCGCTTGCGTTCTTCAGATAAGTCATAGTCAGACATGTCGGGACTCTGGCCCTTCAGGGTCCATCCTCCGTCAACCCGAAGAAGCTGCCCAGTCATGAAAGCGGACTCGTCACCGGCAAGAAAGGCGCAAGGCCCCACGTAGTCTTCCACCCGAGCCACTCGGCCAGCCGGCGTGACCGAGCCCCACCGGGAATCGTAATTCGCGTCATAGCCCCGGTTGCGGTCCGTGCTAGTCGCCCCCGGCGCAATACAGTTCACGCGCACGTGTGGAGCAAGTTCAAAGGCAAGTTGGCGGGTAAGAGCTTCGAGCCCTCCCTTCACCATGGTATAGGCGGAATGCAGCGGTATCATGAGCCCTGTCGCACACGAACTGATATTTATGATTGATCCTCCGCCGTGGCCGCGCATTTTTCGAGCGGCTGCGATGCTGCCAAAAAACGGCCCCCGGAGACTGGTATCCACAAGATCGTCAAAGTCCTCGTCAGTGACTTCGTCCACCGGACCGAAGCGGGTGTGCGACGCGTTATTCACCAGGATGTGAAGGGCCCCGAATTGTTCGACAACCTTGTCGATCAACGACTCAAACTCTTGCTTGTGTCGAATATCCGCGCGAAACGCGGCGCTCTGTCCGCCGTGATCGCGGATTTCGGCACAAGCAGCTTCGGCTCCGGCGCGGTCGGTGTTGTAGACCAGTGCAGCCGTGGCGCCTTCACGGGCCAGTCCGATCGCCAGCGCACGCCCAATGCCCTTGCTCGCGCCTGTGACGATAGCAACTTTACCCTTCAAGCGTTCATTCATTGCGAGACCTAGATATTGGCTGCGGAGATCCGACCGATGTCAGTTGATTTCCTGTGAGGCCAGTCGGCTGGATGCCTCGGCCAAGCCCAACCGAGCGCAAGCCTGACGCAAGAAATCCAAATTCTCCTGCAATGCAACCCGCGGGATTTCTTTCCCCTGGTATTCGATCATGAGGTTGCCTTGATATCCGAGATTTGCGAGTTCATCCACCACCGCGTTTACATCCACCACGCCTTTGCCAAACACGGTGCCCGTGTACCAATGGCCGCCAAGAGACTCAAGACCACGCTCGTCAGTTTCGCCTGCAGCCAACGCGCGTGCATTCTTGAGATGAACGTGGCATAGGTAAGGCGCCATGTCTCGCAGGGCCGCGACTGCATCCTCGTCCGCAAAAATGGTCGCACCCACGTCATAGATAAGACCAAACGCGGGTGAATCGACCTCTTCACAGATACGTCGGCACTGCGACGCAGTTGCCATGAAAGGCCGCGTGGGCGGCCAATCAATATTCTCTCCTCCCAGAATGATCTTCAGTTTCTGCGCATGCTCCGCCAGTGTTTGCAACCCTGCGATCAGCCACTGACGCTGATCAGCTAAGGTTGCGTCGGGTTTAACCAACGCCGGAACGATGTGCGCGATCCGGGCGCCTAGTTCGGCAATGCGATCCAAACAGCGTCTGGCGTGGTCCTCGGCTGCTCTCCGTTCGTGCGCAGGCTGGGCCAGATCCACGGTAAATTGATATCCCGTCACCTTAAGTCCCGCACTGTTGACTAAACGCTTAATCTCCGCCGTAGGGGTTTTCGCCCAGTAGTGGTCGGTGAGTTCGATTCCATCCGCCCCTAGATCGGCATACAGGCGAACCACATCCGCCATCGAGAGATCGCCGGGAGTGCTTCTGGGATGGCTGTAACCTTCGCGCAAGTACCAGTCGCAACTGTAATCGGTGATAGTGATTCCAGCGAACATGCCTGTCCTCTCGCGCGCTTGGCAACGGCAACTTATAGAGCGCGCATGAACGGTTGGTCAAGCGGAACTTCGTCTGTGTTTCACTGCGCGGAACGAGCGACTTTTCATCTCAGCGGTGGGACCACTGCGTGCCGATTCTGCATCTATTCTTACGTGCTATATTGTCGCGGCATTTGCTGCTTGCGAATCGCAGCTTGGTCGCGGCGGATTAATTTCGAGGAAGGACCATATGGCGCGCCATCATCGCATGATTGTCAACCTCGCTCGCGCGAGCGTCTTGATCGTGCTTCTGCTATGGGCGATGTACCAATGGAGCGGCCGGGTTTATGCCGCCGGCAGCGGAACAGATATGCTCTATGTCGCCACTTTCACAGATCACGGCAGCGGCCGCGGAATTTACACTTACCGCTTCGACCCACTAACTGGCCGACTGGTGCCCCTCGGACTCGCAGCAGAAACCTCTAACCCGGAATTTATTGCTGTTCATCCAAACCGGCAATTTCTATATGCTGTCAACTTTGTTTCTACGTATCGGGAACAAGAGGCCGGCTCGGTGAGTGCCTTCGCTATCGACAGGAGCAACGGAAGTCTCAAGCTTCTGAATCAGGTCTCGGCGCACGACATTGGTCCTGCCCACATTACCGTGGATCACACCGGCAAATATGTCCTGGTTGCCAACTATCCGCGCGGAAGTGTCGCGGTGTTCCCAGTCCTGACAAATGGCGGGCTCGGCGAGCCCTCGGCATTTGTTCAGCACAAAGGCTCAAGCGTGGATCCGCAACGCCAGCGTGGACCGCACGCGCACGGCGTTGAGATGTCGCCCGACAATCGCTTTCTCCTGGTCGCGGACCTCGGCATGGATCAATTACTCGTCTACCCCTTTGACGCGGCCCGTGGCACATTAGGGACACCTCGAATCGTTGCAATTGACCCTGGATCTGGCCCCCGGCATCTAACTTTCAGCCGCAATGGTAAGTTTGTCTATTTGCTCAATGAATTGCGCTCCACCATATCGGTGTTTTCGTATCACGCAACGGATGGCGCGCTGGCGCTGTTACAGACCATCTCTACGCTTCCGCCGGACTTCTCGGGCAAGACTACGGCCGGAGAAATCGTGATCCACCCTTCAGGACGATTTCTCTACGCGTCGAATCGCGGCAACGACACAATCGCTGTGTTTGCCGTCGATGACAAACTCGGGACACTTAGCTCCATCGACCACACTCCCACAGGCGGAAAAACGCCGCGTAGTTTTACGATCGATCCCCCCGGAAAATGGCTGCTCGCAGCCAACCAGGATTCCAACAATATTGTCACTTTTCGTATCGATGCGAAAAGCGGAAGGATCTCTCCGACTGGCCAGCCAGTTGAGATATCCGCTCCGGCGTGCATCGAGTTGCTGGCGCTTCCATAAGGCAGTCCCATGGTTCGCAATGAATCGGACCGTTCCGCGCCATGAAACAACGCCGAGCTTCCGCTTGACACGCCGTTCAGCGCCGCTCTATAAGTGGCGGTTGGTCGTGAACCTCGGCGGATGCGGATTGGTTCCACTTCGTCAAGGCTCAGCCGACGTTCAGTTCGCATACCGATCTCTGGGTGGAGTAACGAGATGAAAGGTCAATTCAGTCGGCGCCGCTTCCTGGGCACCGTAGGCACTGCGGCGGTGGCTTCCCAACTTGCTTTCTCCTCCAGCCCAAGCCCCGACTCCGGTAAACATGCTGATTCCGCCGTTCAAGCGGACGTGCCTGACACTCTGGACCTGGCGGAAAGCGCCCGCAGTGCCGTCAACGCTCTGACTGGAATCCGTAATCCCAAAAACAACTACATGCCGTATCAGTATTCCTATTTGTATTTCAACCCGCCGTACTTAACCAATATCGACAACAGCGGCGAAGTCGTATCGTCCGGCACTCGCATGTGGGGGAAGCTGGTCGAAGCGCTTTTGAAGATGCGTTTGATGAGCGGCAGCGATCAGGAAGCCGAGCACGACCAGCAATCACTGGATGGAATGGTTTCCTGCATCGGCCCGAAAGATCTCTACTGGACCAAGCCAGCCCAGTTGCAAAAGGATGGAACGCTGGTTCGCGGAGAAGACTACTGCCATCTTTACGCCCACGCTCGAACCATGCTGGGTCTGCTAACGCAATATCAGGTGGACGGAAACCCCCGCTGGTTGGAACTGGCGCACAAAGGATGCCAGGGAATAGCGAACCTTGCTATTTCCAAGCAGGATTACGCTTACTTCCCAAGCGTTCTGATGCCGGCCTCGGGTTTCTCAAGCAAGGATGAACCCTCGCTTGAGAGCATGTTAACCAATCCCGATGAGAGTTTGTCGTCGGACGATGCGCAAATCACCTACGGCGGGATGATTCGGACTCTGTGCCTGCACTATCGCCTTACTGGCGATGAGAAATCCCTGGAATTTGCGGGTAAGCTGGCGCAATACCTGCGACAGTTCCGAATGTGGCTACCCGAAGCAGAACCGGCCGCGGTGGTCGCGGCGGATCACGGCCATTTCAGAGGGCACCTTCATTCGTATTGCTGGGGTTTGTGGGGAATGCTGGACTATGCGGATGCGGCCAACAACACCCAGTTCAAGGCATTCGTGCGCGACGGCTACGAATACATGCGCAACTTCGGCGTCTCCCGTATCGGATTATTTGCTGAAGGCTGCACGGTTGGGGACATGGTCGCGCTCGCAGTTCGACTCAGCGAGGTTGGCGTGGGCGATTATTGGGATGATGCCGAACGCTACACCCGCAACCACTTGGCTGAGCTTCAGTATCGGCAGGCGAGTGTGATTCAACAGATTTCCGAATCCAGTCCGCAGCATCAAGTTCGAGACTGGGAGACGGGCGACAATGTCGCGCAGCGGCTTACCGGCGGCACAGCAGTCGATGCCGGTCACGTCACGATTGCCATGATCGGCGGCGCGCTGTGCTGCACCTACAACGGCTCGCTGGGCCGCTACTACGCTTGGAAGGGAATTACGAGCCAGCAGAATGGCGCAGCTCAGGTGAACCTGCTGTTGAACCGCACCAGTCCATGGCTGGACGTTGACAGCTACTTGCCCTACCAGGGCAAAACGGTGATCCGGAACAAAACCGCGCGCTCGGTCGCGGTCCGCATGCCGGCCTGGGTCGATCTGCGCGCTGTAACCAGCAGCCTGAATGGCAAGCCTGTTCAACCCATTGGGGCTGGACGATACCTGGTGTTCGATGGCCTCACGAGAGGCGAAGTGATCTCTATTCAATTCGCCGTGGTCGAAGGCAAAGAGGTCTATCACAACGGGTATGATTGCGTCCCCATGCCGGGCCATACAGAGATCACCATGCCAGGCGTGTGGCGAAACAACAAGCTCGTCACTTTCCCTACATTGCCGGCGGACCAACTGACCGCTCATTCTGCCCAGCTCAGAGGTGACACAGTAGTGGACATGAGCCCCCGGCAAGAGGGCCGCGGGTACCCGCTCTATCTGCGCGACGACATGAAGGCTGCGCGGGCCCCGATGAAGAAAAAATCCAACTACGTCGCCACAAAATTCGCATGAGCCGCAACCGTTCGTAGGCCCGGCCGCGACGCGCATAATGTCAACATGAAGATCGTCGTGCTCGACGGATACTGCTTGAACCCTGGCGATCTCTCCTGGAGCGCCCTTGAGCGATTTGGAACTGTTGAAGTATACGACCGCAGCTCAGCTCAGGAAGTCCTACCGCGAGCCCGCGACGCGGAAGTCGTATTGACTAACAAAACTCCGCTTCCCGGCGATGTCCTCCGACAACTCCGAAGCGCCCGCTATGTCGGCGTGCTGGCGACTGGTTACAACATTGTGGACACCGTAACCGCACGCGAACTGGGCATCACGGTTACAAACATTCCCTCGTACGGCACAGCATCGGTGGCGCAATTTGTTTTTGCTTTGCTGATGGAATTGTGCTGTCACGTTGCGTTGCATGCGGACGCTGCCCGGGCCGGCGAATGGTCCCGTAATCCGGATTGGAGCTTCACCAAGGCCCCATTGATCGAGTTGGCGGGGAAGACGATGGGAATCGTAGGCTTCGGTCGGATTGGACGCCAGACGGCGCGCATTGCCGACGCCTTGGGTATGCGGGTCCTTGCGACTAGCATCGAGCCGAACTGATCCTCCGCCCTATCCCGGCTTTCAGTCGGTTTCTTTGGAAGAACTCTTGCGAAGCTCCGATGTCATAAGTCTTCACGTGCCATTGTCGGAAAGCAATCGCGGCATGATAAATGTCACGACGCTGATGCTTATGAAGCCGACGGCCATGCTGATTAACACCTCACGAGGACCCTTGATTGTGGATCAGGATCTCGCGAATGCGCTCAATGCCAACCGCATTGCAGGCGCAGCCCTGGATGTCCTTTCGGATGAACCGCCATCCCAAGCCAATCCGCTGCTGGCAGCAAAGAACTGCATCGTAACGCCGCACATCGCTTGGGCGACAAAGGAAGCTCGCTCGAGATTGATGGACGCAGCGGTGTCCAACCTGGCTACGTTCCTCGATGGAAAGGCGTCAAACGTGGTCGTGTGACTTCCTAAAAATAGGGGGTAAAACTTTATGAAAATGTACGTTGCCGGCGAGTGGAGAGACTCGAAGAGCACCATCCCTGTCATTGCTCCCTATTCAAAGGAAGTGGTGGATAACATTCCGCAGGCACAGCCGGAGCAGATCGAACAGGCTTTGGCCGCGGCGCAGCGGGGTGCGCGGGCTATGGCAAAGCTGACTGCCTGCGAACGCAGCCGAATTCTCTCTCGAGCCGCGGACCTCTTAGAACAAAGCGTAGAAGACATAGCCCGGACCATCAGCCTGGAAGAGGGCAAACCGATCACCGAAGCCAGAGGCGAAGCTGCACGGACTCCAGACTTGTTCCGGCTCTGTGCCTTTGAAGGTTCACAACTGCGTGGCGAAACACTGCCCCTGGACTCTCAGGCAGGGGCCCAGTCCAAGCTGGGCTTCACTCTCCGAATTCCTTGTGGCGTCGTGCTGGCGATCACGCCGTTTAACTATCCTCTCCTTCTGGTGGCGCAAAAGATCGGGCCCGCGCTCGCGGCCGGCAATGCCGTCATTCTCAAGCCAGCAGTGACAACGTCACTGACCGCATTGAAGCTAACACGGATCTTTCTCGAAGCGGGTTTGCCTGCCGACGGACTGCAGTGCATTACAGGCTCCGGAGAATCCCTCGGACGGCAGCTATGCGCTGATTTTCGCGTCCGCAAGATCACCTTTACGGGCAGCACAGCCGTAGGCACCGAGATCACTCGGGTCGCCGGAATCAAGAAGCTCTCTTTGGAACTGGGCTCGAATGCTGCGCTGGTTGTCCTTCCGGATGCCGATCTTGACAAGGTCGCCGATGCAACTGTCCTGGGTGGTTACGTAAATGCCGGACAAGTATGCATCTCTACGCAACGTGTGCTGGTACACAAGAAGGTGTATGGCGATTTCCTGGATGCATTGAAGCCCCGTGTCGCCAACATCAAAGTCGGAGACCCGTTTGCGGATGACACCAAGCTGAGCGCGATGATCAACACTGAAGCAGCGGAGCGAGTGGAGTCGTGGATCAATCAGGCGGTAAAGGACGGAGCGCGCATTGTGACCGGTGGGGAGCGCCATGGCGCCGTCTATGCTCCGACGATTGTGGCCGATGTAAACCCCCAGATGCGCATTTCCCGTGAAGAATTGTTCGGCCCGGCGGTAGTTGCGACCCCGGTAGCGACGGTTGAGGAAGCGATCACTCTGGCGAACGACACCAGATACGGGCTTGGGGCGGCCCTGTTTACGCGCGACGTCAACGCAGCGATGAGGTTTGCGCGAGAGGTCGAAAGCGGAACCATCCAGATCAACTGGACTCCGCTCTGGCGTGCGGATTTTATGCCCTACGGCGGACTAAAAGACAGCGGCATCGGCAAAGAAGGACCGAGGTATGCGATTGAAGAAATGACCGAGACAAAAACCGTCGTGTTCCACGGGCTGGATAGCTGAAAGACGGCGGCTCCCGCCTACATTTTCTTGAGCTTGGTGACGCGTCCCACGGCAATCCACTCCACTACATAGATGTTTCCCTCCAGGTCCCAACACGCGGCATGTGGAGAAATGAACTTGTCAGGCCGCCATGTTTCGCGCGGGAGATTGGGCCATCCCGGAACCAGCCAGACCCCCTCGTTATCGCCCAACTGCGCGGCCAGCGTGTTCGTTCGATCATAGATAGTGACCACGCCCCGTAAGTCCGGGATCAGCAGGTCGCCGGTAGTTTTGTTTTGGTCAAAGTGACACGGCCGCCGCAAACCTTCGGTGAAGAAACCGAGATGCTTGCCCTCCATCGTAAAAGTCTGCAGACGCGTGTTGGCTCGATCGGCCACGATCAGAATCGGTTCTGTGCCCCGCGTGTCCACCCAGATTCCGTGCGGACAGTCGAGCTGTCCCGGGTTGCTGCCCTTGCCTCCAAAACTGCGAATCAGTTCGAGCTTGGCATTGTAGTGGTGCACATAAGAGAGACCATACCCGTCGGTGACGTAGATGTCGCCGTTGGGCGCAACCGCAGTATTGGTGGGCTTGAATTCCGATTCGTTCTGATAGATCTCTGATTCTTTCGGGTAGGGAAGTGTCCAAACAGTTTCCCCGTCGAGTGTGGTCTTCACCACGACGTGGCGGACGTAGTCGGAGAGATATAAATACTCTGTGCTGCCTTCACGGCGCAGCAGGCAACCGTGCGCGCCTCTTTGAAACTCCGGCCCCCAGGACCTGACGTACTTCCCGCGACTATCCAGAATGACGACCGAGTCTTTGCTTTGGTTGTGCACAATCACGCGATTCTCAGAGTCCACCTGAACCCCGTGCGTATAACCGAATTCGATACCGCTTGGGAGTTCTCCCCATCCGGAGACAACGTCAAAGAGATACGGTTCCGTTCCCAGTACCACACTCTTGTCGGACTGCGTTTTTTCCGCTTTTGTCATAGAGCACCGGTTGCGAGAATCAATCGCCTCGAACTTCCTCACTGACTCCGTATGCCGCCGGCTCGGGAGGCCATTCGCGTCGGCGCAGCGGCCATTTCGGCTGAACCTCGGGGTTTACCACGGAGCGTGGCCATTCTCCGTTCGCGATTGCAATCAGGCTTTCGACGGAATAGCGCAAAAAACTCTCTTCGAATAGATCTGAGTAACCTGCGATATGCGGGGTGAGAACCACATTCTCCAGCTGCAAAAGAGGACTTCCGGAAGGCAGCGGCTCTTGTTCGTAAACATCAAGACCAGCGCCCCCAATACGCTTCTCCTGCAAGGCGCGAATCAACGCATTCTCGTCCACGACCGGACCGCGGGAAGTGTTGACCAGGATCGCGTGCGGCTTCATCAGTTGGAACTCCTTCTCTCCAACCAGGTGGCGCGTAGCCGGCGTCAGCGGGCAATGCAACGAAATGAAATCAGACTGCGACAGCACCGTGCGAAAATCAACTGATTCAGCTCCCTTCGCGCGTATCTGCGCAGGATGCATCCAAGGATCATGCACCAGCAGCCGTACGGCAAATATGCTCATCTTCTCCGCCACGAGTTGGCCGATGTGCCCAAATCCCACGATGCCCAGAGTCGAACCCCTCAGATGCCAGCGATTATTCTGGCGGCGGAATTCCCACACGCCCGAACGCAAGGTCCGGTCCTGCGCAGCAGTCTGGCGCACTACCGAGAGAAGCAGAGCGATGGCATGATCGGAAATCTCGTGTACGACTGCACGTGGTGTGTTGACCACCAGGATGTTACGCTTGCTGGCCTCAGCCACCGGTACATTGTCGGTCCCGCTGCCGGCGCGCAGAATTGCGCCGCACTTTTTCAGGATATCCAGGCGATCTGCCGCAATTACGTAGCTTCCCCAGACCCATACCAGATCGCAGTCGGATGCACACGCTTCCAGGTCTTCCCGGCTCTTGCAGTCGCGGGCGGCCAGCTCAATGCCGTCAGCGTTCAAAGCCTGCTGCACCCATCCCGGCACCACATTGCCCGTCAGGCTAAATAGATCGACCAGAGCAACCTTGAACGGTCTCATCGCGCATGTTCCTTACTCTGCTTGGGCCCCTTCGCCGCGAACGACCGTACTCCCGCAGTAACTTGATTGAGTGCCTCGACCATCAACCCGTACTCGCTCCCCATCGCGATCCAGTCGATCCCTTTTTCAATCCAGTACGTGAGTTGCGCCAGGTTAATGCCAGTGCCGATGCCTACAGGGACACCAGCCTTGTGTCCCGCAACGATCACCCGCTCGATCGCTTCCTTAACCTCGGGATGTTGCGGTTCGCCCATGTGACCCATAGAGCCGGAAAGGTCATTGGGGCCGAGGACCAGGCTTGCGATTCCCGGAACTGCGGCGATGGCGTCGATGTTGTTTATTGCTTGGATGTGTTCAATTTGGAGAATTATGAGCATGGACTCGTTTTCTGACCGACAGAACTCCGGTCCGCTGAGCCTACCGAAGGCGGACGGCCTACGTGGCCCGAATCCTCGATCACCCTCGGGAGGATAACGACACGCCGCTACAGCCCGCTTTGCTTCTTCGACACTGCGAATCATCGGCACGATCACGCCGTCGGCGCCCACATCGAGAACCGGCTTGATTAAGACGGCGTCGTTCCATGGGACTCGCACTATCCCCGCGCAATCGCCGCCCTTTGTAGCCATCAAATGTCCTTGGACACGTTCCACGGTGAGAGGAGAATGCTCCATGTCAATCCACACGAAGTCCATGCCATAGGAAAGCGCTTCGGTTACCGAGGGATCTGGCGATCCCACCACCGTTCCAAGGACAATCGATCCGCTCTTTAGTTTCTGTCTAAATTTCGCCGCGTTCTGCATACGATAGAAAATCTCCAGACATCAGAATTGGGTTTAATATGCAACGATTGATCAATACGAACTCAGGTCGTTCTGTTTTTTTAGAGCGCCAATCATCGTTTTTTCAGCCCTTCAACGTATCCCACACCCCATTGTTCTTTTCGGCGTTCCCGGAAGTCTCCCGTCAGCGGCATAATCGCACTTTGGCCGCCGTCACAAATGATGGTCTGGCCGATGATGTACCGCGATTCGTCGGAGGCCAGGAAGATCGCCAGTCTCCCGATGTCACTGGGCGCGCCAACAAATCCAACCGGCATTGCCTTGCCCGCCGAGTCGAGATCGAATCCGTCTCCCAGCACCTCGCGGTGCCCTTCGGTGAAAATCCAACCCGGAGCGATGGCGTTCACCCGAACGCCCTTACCAATCAACTCCAGCGCGACCGCACGGGTGAATGCCACAATTGCCCCTTTTGTTCCTGCGTAAACTGAGTGTTCGGTCAAACCAGCAAAGGCATGCACAGAGGAAACGTTGATGACAATTCCTTTTCTCTGCTTTTGCATAGCTGGCAGAAGCGCCTGGATGAGAAAAAACTGGGCGCGAATGTTGACGTCGTAAAGTGCATCAAACACTTCAGGAGTTACGTTCTCAAACGGGAGGTTAGCTGTGATGCCTGCATTGTTAACCAAAACATCGATTCCACCGAGGAAATCCGTCACTTCACTGGCGAGCGGTTGAATGGAATCTATCTTCCGGAAATCGGCCTCGAATATCTTTGCCTTCCCGCCGCTCTTGACGATTTCCAATCTTGCCGATTCAGCCCCTTCCGGATTGGGCCAATAATGAATGGCAACTGCGGCGCCCTCCCGTGCGAATTCCAGCGCCACTCCACGGCCGATACCGGTGCCCGCGCCTGTTACCAGCACTTTCTTGTTTTCCAGTTGTCGGCTTGCCATCTTTTCGCCTTCCACTCCGCTTCGGCGGTTCGGCGTCGCTTTAAGCTTCAGCCGGCCCGGTTGGCACGGTTGGCAGTTGCAGCCCGGCCAGCACTTGCCGAGCGCCTTGGAGCGTTGTGTCGATATCTCGCTCAGTGTGCGCAGCCGACAGGAACCATGTGCCGCGTCCAGTCACGCGTATGCCGCTCTCCTGCAGGCCATTCATGAACAGCTCATGCTGATCGGCTGCGCAGCGCTGCTGGCCGCGATAGTCGACGATCTCTTTCTGTTGCGTGAAGGCCGTATTAAACATCATGGGTAAGCCCTGAACCAGCAGGCCGCAATCGAACTCCTTGTTGATCTCGCGTAGACCCTCGATTAAAAGCCCGCCCATGCTCCGCATCCGGTTGTATACCGCCGATTCGTGTTCCCGTAAATAGCGAATCGTCGCCAACGCTGCTACGCAGCTGATTACGTTTGAATTGAAAGTACCGCCATGTACAACTGGTTGGGTGCTGAACAGCTCCACAATGTCGGCCCGTCCCGCAATGCAGCTTATCGGATATCCATTTCCCATCGCCTTGGCAAACACTGCCAGGTCGGGCGTGATCCCGAGGAGTGCTTGCGCCCCTCCGAGAGCAACTCGGAATCCGGTAATCACTTCGTCAAAGATCAGCAACACGCTGTGCCTGCTGCACAGATCCCGTACCTGGCTGAGATACTCTTTGCCGGGAAGAATCACCGAACTATTGGCCATGATCGGCTCCATGATCACGGCGGCAATGTCGTCATCGGCTTCCAGAAGCCGGCGCAAAGCGTCAATGTTATTCCAGGGCAACACGCACATCGCTCGCGAAGCGTCTGGATCAGACCCCTGACTCTCAGGGACCGTATTGGGGGCATCTTCGGATCCCATGTCACAATCGCGCGGATGCACGCTCACAAAGATGTTGTCGAACCATCCATGATAGTGACCTTCGAATTTCGCGATGCGATTGCGCCCGGTAAACGCCCTCGCCAGTCGCAATGCGCCCTGGACCGCTTCGGAGCCGGACATGCTGAAGCGCACCATCTCCGCGCAGGGAACAATCGCACAGATCTCGCGCGCCAATTCCAGCTCGGCTTCGTGCTGCCCCGCGAACAACTGCCCTTCGGTTAATGACACAGCCACAGCGCTGTTGACCGCGGCATGAGCATGCCCTAGGATTACTGGTCCCATGCCGAGCACGTAGTCTATGTAGTGGTTTCCATCAATGTCATACAGCTTCGAGCCCTGCGCGTTCTTGAAGAAAAGAGGAAAGGGCTTCATCCCCTGCCGGAAATTGCTGCTCACTCCTCCCGACAGGTGTTTCCGTGCCTCCGCATAACGAGCTTCGGATTGTGAATACTTGTCTTTTTCCACTGTCTCCATTACGCCTCCGAATCACTCTTGTCCGGCCATGTTAGTGCATTGCCCAGCCCCCATCGACGTTGATGGTTTGGCCGGTGATAGCGTCGCTGTCGCGGGAGGCAAGAAATACCGCTGTCCGCGCAATGTCATACGCAGTGACCCGGCGCTTGAGGGATTGCATCGCAACTACTGCGGCGACTTGCTCCGCGGTCGCGTACTTCTTCTCTTCTTCGCTCTCCACGGCACCCGGCGTAATCGCATTCACCTGGATGTTGAACTCTCCCATGTCTCTTGCCAGAGATCGGGTGAATCCGATGATGGCGCCTTTGGAAGTGATGTAGTGAACCAGGTCACAAGGACCGCCCACCCAGAAAGTCACCGAAGAGAGGTTGATGATTTTGCCTCGTCCTTGTTTCTTGAAATACGGCAATACTTCCTTCGAACAGAGAAATGTACCCCGGACGTTGGTGGCTTGAATCTTTTCCCACTGTGCAAGGGTGGTTTCTTCAAACTTATGGCGCGGGTATATCCCGGCGTTGTTAACCAGGACGTCTACGCTTCCCAAAGTTTGCCCGGTGGCTGCAAACAACTTCGTGACCGAGGCCTCGTCCGCGACATCAACGTGT
Organism: uncultured Acidobacteriaceae bacterium; assembly: GCA_963735545.1. Lineage (GTDB taxonomy): Bacteria > Acidobacteriota > Terriglobia > Terriglobales > Acidobacteriaceae > PALSA-270. The sequence continues at coordinate 62,568 of CAVTLU010000020.1, read as the reverse complement.
AACCCCAAGACTTTGTCTCCTTGCTGCTTCAACCCTTCCACCGTCTTGTTCAATTCGTCGATGTCAACATCGGCAGCCACCACGGTGGCGCACTCGCGAGCAAATTCTTCGGCAATGGCTCTGCCGATTCCCCGCGCCGCACCTGTGACGACGCAAATGCGATTTTCAAGAACTCTCATAACTATCCTTAAGACCTCGTGGCCCAACCCAACGTGAACATGGCTGCAATCAGAATGGCGAGAGCGACCGCATTTAGTTGTTTTGGAAATCCGTGTACTCCCTTCCACTCGCCTCCCGCAAAGCCCCAAGCCGTTGCGGTTAAAACCATCGTCGACATCAACATGGGCCAGCCCACAACCGGGCCTAGCGGTCCCATCAGATTTGCGCCGACGCCGTAGAGCACCGTACCCGAAATCCACATCAGACCCATCGCTGGCGTGAGCAGCCAATACCAGCGTGTGCCGTCGCGAAAAAGCTTCCAACTTTTGTTTTTGTTGAGCAGGTAAATGACATAAAGGAGGCTGGGGAAGTAGCCGGCATTGGCAACGATAAGCCACACAATATTTCCGGCATTCGCAGGCGCGGCGCCAAAGTGAACTGCTTCCGCCTGGATCGCGGAGCCGTAGGCAAACGCGATGTTGTATAGAGGATTCAGAACCCCGCACAGAATGCAGACGACGAGCCCGAGAACGTAGGTTCCCTTGTCTCGCACGCCGCGGTCTATCTGATGGACGCCGCTCGCTTGCACGGCCGAGTCCCGCTTTTTGCCCGCCACGGAAAAAATGACGACCGCGGCGGTTAATAACGCGATGCCGGCAATGGTGCCGATCCCGGTGCGGGCAAAAAGTTGTTCGCGGTGCTGAGTGATCAGCGGAACTAGTGCCCCAATCGAAGTCCCCAGGCCGAGGATAATGGCATAGCCCAAGGCAATCCCGAGCATCTCACAGCCCAATCCAAACAGCACCACCGCTACGCCCCATAAGAATCCAAAAATAATCGTGCGAATTACGGCAGAGGGAGGAGCGGAAGCGACAACGCCGAATACATCGTGTACCGTCGCCAGCGCAAAAGCCCAAGGCAGAAGCAAGTAAGCAAAGCTGGCGTAAGCTAGCCACACATTCTCCCACTTCCACCGCTTGAGGTAGATCATGGGAGTGAGCACGGTGCCCTGCAACAATCCCGCCAGCACAATCGTCAGGAAGCCGTGCGCCGCTTGGTTGAACATAGTTCGATCTTTTTCCGTGTAGAACGCGTCCACACACGCTTGCCGATAGCAGGCAGGCGAGTCAGAAAATTGGTAAGTTGGGGACCCAGTTGGGGCGATGAGGATCCAGAAACTCGTTTACCGCGCCTGTCTGTTTGTAATAGCGGTGATATTTATCGATCTTGTCTTCATCGAGTTCGACCCCCAGCCCTGGCCCGGGCGGAACATTCATGCAGCCATCCTGGTATTTGTGCGGCCGAGTAATGATGTCATCCACCTGATCGTGATAGTGGGAATCCAGCGCATACATCATGTAAGGAGTTGCTGCGGCTAAGTGCAGCATGGCAGCCGTGGATACTCCCAGCTCGCGGTCACTGTGCATTCCGAGGCCCAATTGAAAGGTCTCGCAAACTGCCGCGAGCCGGAGGTTATTCCACAGTCCGCCCCAGTAATGAACGTCTGCCAGAATGATGTCGATTGCACGCTGCCGCACTGCCGGCGCAATTTGTTCGAACGCGATCACCATCATGTTTGTGGCTAGGGGGACGGCCACATCACGGCGAAGAAGACTCATGCCTTCGATGTTTGCGGTGAGATCTTCCGCATATTCGAGATGGCATTCCTTCATGCGGCTGAGAATACGAATCGCGGTTTCTACCGACCATGCCGCATTGGGATCGAAACGCAATTGGTAAGGAAGAGGGAATCGCTCGCGTAGTTTTTGCACGCTCCTGAGTTCCTCTTCCGGTGGCAACACACCGCCCTTCAGCTTGATGGTGGTGAATCCGTACTTCTGAACTAGCTCCTGACATCGCTCAACGATGGCCTCGGCAGACGCTTCCCCCCCAACGTTGCCCTGTCCTTTGTACCGGTAAAACAAATATGCTGAGAACGGAATGTGGACTCGGGTGGCGCCTCCCAACAAGCTGCAAACTGGACGTTCTCAGCGCCTTGCCCGCTACATCCCAGCAGGCCATCTCGATCCCAGCCATCACGTAGGAAGGGATATTGGACTCGTAGCTGATCCGAAACGATTGCAGCTTGTTCACGATCAGACGAACTTCCATCGGGTCCATCCCAATCACAAACTGCTTGGCAAACTCAATGGCATGTAACGTACCCTCGCCCCCATAGGTTTCACCGATGCCGACTAACCCGTCATCTGTTTTCAGGCGAATGATGGTGCGCGTAGTACCCGTTTCAATGCCCATGCTCCAACGCAGCGGGGCCTCGAGAGGTACGGTTACCGGAGTTGCGACGATATCGGAGATTTTCATTGAATTCGGGTCGCGTTCATCGCTGGATTGTTGATGAATACGTCTTCGCTTCTCGGATTCCAGTCGAAATCATTGAGCGGATAAATCGGCCAGCCGATATCGCGAAATGGGCACTTGATGAAATTGCCTCTACACACACCGGGCATATCAAGATCAACTGCCGCTCCACCCAGTTCTTGATAAGCGGCGCGATACATGGCGGGCGACTTGACCCCAATGATGTCCTGCTGCTCAAGAACTATTCCTTGGGCGCGGTAGAGTTCCGGATCAAACATGACCTCCGGTTTGGAGGCGACTACAATCTGCAGTCCGCCGGCGCGGAGAACCGCGGTCTGGCCTAGCTCCGCTTGCCGGCCGGTGGAAACCGGTCCCTTCAGAGTCCATCTCCCGTCGCTGAGCCTATCGACGGTTGCTGTCACGGCCACCGAGCCGCCAAAACGGTCGTCTGACTTCGCACCGATCTCAACCGCTACAGTCTTTCCCAGGCCGGCCGCCCAAGCCTGCTGCGCAACTTCGGGGTCGACCAGAAATATTGCGGCCGACAGATCATGGCAGTGAGGCGCAAGCAAGCGCAGCAGCCCAGGATGGTCGCCGACGCCGCCAGCGCTGGTTCCGTCATATGCCTCGGATACGATCACGGGCCGTCGCCGCTCACGCTTGACCAACGAAATCAAATCTTCGGGCGAAACCCAGTTGACGCTGAGTTCCTCGCGCCGCGACCAAAGGGATTTTGCAAGGCGCCGCATTTCGGAGGAGATTTCTGCAGATTCGCCGTCGGCTATCACTACGAAAGAGCACGCAACCTCGGATACATCAAGCCACGGCTGAACGCAGAAGAACGACGTGGATAACACAGCGTCAGAGCCACATAGATCCTGAAGTTCCGCCAAAATCCCGGCGATCAGAGGGTGATCCGTGGTGGCGCTCTGAGGAGGCGCAATTAGCGGAACGGGCAGCCAATAGCCAACCGGCCTCAGGCCTTGTGTCGAGATGCGATGAAGCAAGCGGGCTGCCCGTATCCCGGTTTCAGCCATGTCGACGTGAGGATAGGTTCGATAGCCCACAAGAGCGTCGACATTTTTCAATAGAGCCGGGCGAACATTCGCGTGATAGTCGAGCGTTGCCACAACCCGCATGTCTGATCCGACCTTCTCGCGTACACGGCGCATGATCTCGGCATCGCAGGACGGAAAAGATGGGCTGAGCCAGGCGCCGTGCAACGCCACCAGCAGCGCATCGCACGGATGGTTCCCAATCGCTTCTATGAGCGATCGCGACAAGACTTCGAATGTGTTGTCGTCTACCGCGCCCGCCGCACCACCCCAGGCATAGAACAGCGGCACCACTTCGTGACCGAGCGATTCGATCCCGCGGATCGCGCCGCCCACCTCAGTGTTGGTACCCCGTCCGATTTCTAAAATATGGTGGCCACGGGCGATCGAAAAGTCCGCGAGCGAGGAATAGCTGCGGGCGAACGAGTTCGACTCCTGCATCACGCATGCCACCCCCACCTTCATCGCTCGTTCTCCCTAGTCTCGTACTCGCCAAGCCTGAGCAACCACGAGTTTCTAAGCATTGTCCCGGGATATGTCAAGGCAATGTTCACCAGCAAGAACCAATATTTCGGTATTGCAACAGGATTTGTACGATGTTGACTTGCGGGGCGTCCCAGAGGCAAGATAGCCCGCGATGAACAATTAGCAGTTGCGGTTTCGGAAGAAGATCGTTAGATCGTACGTTTCCAGTTGCGCCATTGCGGTTCGATTTACGAGGAGGTTCGACGATGAGCTTGGCACTAGTGAAGCCGGCATCTCTGAAAAGGCGCTCCAGTTATTGGGTCCCGATGGTGGGACACGCCTTCAAGGTGCTGGAGGCCTTCTACGATGCAGGCATGGAAATCAGCCTGCAGGAAATCAGCTCCCGGGCGGGAGTGAGCAAGACCTCGGCCTTGCGTATCCTGTTTACTCTTCATCAACTCGGCTATGTGGATCGCAACGAAGAAACCGGCAAATACCAATTGGGTTTCAAAGTCGTGGAACTGGCCCGCGAAACGTTAGGCCGCAACCTGGTGCAAATTACGCGACCATACATGCAGCAACTGCATGTCAATTTTAACGAGACCGTAAATTTGGCGGTGCTGCGCAACCATGAGATTGTGTACGTACAAGTCATCGAAAGCGGCCGGCCATTCCGCATGGTGACCGAACTCGGTTCACGAGCGCCTATTCATGCGACAGCCCTGGGTAAAGCCATCGTTGCATTTCTCCCGGAAAACGAACTGCAACTGGCGTTGAAAGCCGTCAAATTTCAAGTGTGGACGCCGCGTACGATCTCAAGCATCCAACATTTCAGGCGGGAACTGCAAAAGGTTCGCAAGCGCGGCTATGGCGTCGACAACGAAGAGCACGAGCGGGGCGCGTTCTGCATAGCGTCGCCGGTCGTCAACAATAAAGGGCACGCTATCGCGGCCGTCAGCATCACCGGCCCCACTCATCGCATCAAGCCTCTTCGCCGGAACATCGTGCGGCAACTGAAGCGGGTGTGCGCGGCGCTCACTCGCACGATCCAAATCGGGGGGCTTCGCTGATGCCGGCGTGGACCGACTTTATCGTTGTCGCAAGGAGAGCGCCGCCACCTAGCTGAGCCAGTCGAACGGAATTGTTTAGGTGTGAATAGAAGGCCCACGAGTACAAAACGTGGGCCTTTTGTTTTTCATCAGAACTGCCGCGCGAATGCATCATTTTCAGGATCTCTGCGTTCGGGAACTCAGGAATTATGAACCGAAGGGCCACTTGCCGGTCCACACTCGGGGAGAGTTTCAGGCGAGGATTATCCGGGAATGGCCTGCGCCGCTGATCGTTCAATACAGGAATATACATTCTCCACTCGGAAGAATTTCTTGACACCCTCCTGCATGGTGATGGAAAAGAGAACGTCCGCAAGACTCAAGCATGACCGGACCCGGCTGGACAGCGCATGGGTTTTTGCCCGGCAGTTACATCTGACAGGCGACACTTTGGAGACAACATGCCAATGAAGATAACCAGGTTTGCAACTGCGGTTCTCGCCGTTGTGTTGTTTGCAGTCAGTATGCCGCTGCTGGCCCAGCAAGAGGTAGGCGGTATTACCGGCATCGTGAGTGATCCTTCCGGTGGAGTCCTTGCCGGCGCCGCTGTAATCGCCACGAGCGGGGCAACCGGGATTCAAACTCAAAGCATAACCAATGGCAACGGCCTGTACATTTTCCCCCAATTGCAAATCGGTGAATACACGATCACAGTGAGGGCCCCTAATTTCAAGGAGTTTCAAAGGACGGGCGTCCGGGTTGTGTCCGGCCAGCGGGTCACCATCGATGTCAGCATGCAGGTGGGACAGGTCAATCAAACCATCTCCGTGTCAGGCGAGGCTCCGACTTTGGATACTACGCAATCCGTAGTGGGCCTGACGCGAACCGTCGACGAAATATCCAAGCTGCCGTTTGTTCTGGGTGGAGTAACCCCCCGGTCAGCGATATCGATTGCGAAGACCCTTCCAGGTGTGAGTTTTGACCCAACCATCGGGGGCGCCGGCGGGCAGGATTGGACCGTGATCTCCCGCGCACAGATTAATGGCTCCATGGCCGGGAACTTCGGCTACATGATCGACGGCCTGGAGTCTGGTATGGGCGAGGCCGAATCGGCCAGCGACGTAATCAGCCCTCTGCCGGAGATGATCGAGGAGTTCCGTCTCAACGCCAATGCGGACGCGTCCTCCGGCTTTAACGGTGGCGTATCCATCGAGATGACGACCAGGTCTGGCACCAACAAACTGCACGGCAGCCTGTTCGAGTACAACCGCAACCAGGCCCTAGAAGCCCGCAACTGGTTTGCCACGAAGGTCGCCCCAGACCACGAGAATAACGGCGGTTTGGCGATCGGTGGTCCGGTCTGGATTCCAAAGATTTACGATGGAAGGAATCGCACATTCTTCTACACCACCCTGGACATTTTCCGGTACCGGTCGATCTTCCAACAGCAAGTACTCACGGTACCGACCCCAGCGATGAAGAGCGGGGATTTTAGTCAGTGGCTGGGTGCAGCGCCGATTGGAACCGACAAACTCGGCCGCCCCATCTATGCGGGTGAGATCTATGACCCGGCAACCACTCGGCCCGATGGCAGCGGCGGCTTCATCCGTGATCCATTCATGTACCAGGGCCATCTGAACGTGATTGATCCTGCCCGGATCAGTACGGCTTCGCAGTACATGCAACAGTTTTTCGCGGATCCGACCGGGCCGGGCACCCAGGTAAACTGGTCTGGAATTGCGGGCCCACTCGCTTTCAATCAGGACCAGTGGACGATCAAAATTGATCACCAGCTCACCAGCCGCCAAAAAATTACCTTTTCATACGAGACCCAGACCCGGCTTTTCTTCGGCAGCAGCACGCCTGGGCATTGCGGCCAGATCACGGATCGTTATACCACCTATGGTTTTCTGCTGACCAAGATGAACAACGGCGTTCAGGATGACCGCTGCTCCAAGCGAATCCACCTGAGCGATACCATCAATCTAACTCCTACTATGGTGCTCAGCGTTCGAGCCGGCATTGTGGACAACGGCGGACGGGTTATCAGTTCGGTTCCCGGTACCGAGAACACGGGAGCCCTGGCTGGCCTGAAAGGGCTCTTTTCCTCAAGGGCGCCTGAATTGAACATTGCAGGATTTTCGAACCTCCTTGGATCGATTTACGGCGGTGGACTTGGCGTATCTTCGCGGAAAATACCCGCTACTGCTTCCTTAAGCTGGCTCAAAGGCAAGCATTTCCTGAAGATGGGCGCCGAATATATGCTGCTCCCCTTCAGTTTGAATGCGCAGGGGAATCCGCAAAACACTCAGATCGCCCCATTTGGAATCTTCCAGTTCACCCAACAAGTCACTGGCCTGCCGGGTTCGGGCACAACTGGCGTTGGGTACGCGAGCTTCCTGCTGGGCGAGGTTAGCAGCGCCACTGTGGGTCTTCCCTTCGGGCTCAAGGACACTACCAGCGCCTGGGGCTTCTATGTACAGGATCAATGGCGCATCACACCGAAGCTGTCTATTAACGCAGGCCTACGTTGGAATCTGTTCGTGCCGACCACAGAGACCACTGACAAGATCAGCAGCTTCGATCCCAACCTCACCAATCCAGCAACCGGCACGAAGGGCGCGCTTGCGCTTTATGGCAATGGCCCTGGGCGAAATGGACTCTCGTCATTGGCTACTATGTACTACAAGGCATTCGCTCCGAATCTCGGGCTGGCCTATGCACCGAATCCGCACACGGTGATTCGGGCGAGCTATGGCATAAGTTACACGCCCTACTGGCAGAAGTGGTACGGCGCCACCGGCCCCACCCAACCAACCATCGGCTTTTCCTCGGCCGTGGTCGATCAGACCTTGGACAACGGGGTTACGCCTGCGTATGACTGGAACAATCCTTTTCCCTTAACACCGCCGGCAGTACCCGTCATTAATCCATCCCTGCTCAACGGCCAGAACATTGGATACGTCAACCGCCAGGACAATCGGCCGCCACAGGTGCAGAACATCGCTTTCGAAGTCGGCCAAGAGCTGCCACATTCGATCGCGCTCAAGGTTGGCTACGTAGGAACACTGTCTCATCGGCTGCCGGGTTCCGGAAACGATCTGAATGCGCTTCCGCTCTCTGACTTGAGCTTGGGTAGCTTGCTAACCGCCAACATCAACTCGCCACAGGCTGTTGCCGCAGGCATCAAGCTGCCCTATCCCGGTTTCACTGGCAGTGTCGCCCAGGCGCTGAGGCCGTATCCACAGTATCTGAATATCAACGTGGCGAACTCGCAGTACGGAAACGCTTCATACAACGGGCTTCAGATTTCGGCGCAGAAGCACACAGGCGATTTGGGCTTCCTAATCGCCTACACCCTCTCGAAAGAATTCACCAACGTCCAGTATGGCGGGTCTACGGGCTTCGGTGCTTCGTTTGCACAGAGCCCTTACTTGCTCCAACAGGCGATGGAGGTCAATAACCAGGACCGGCCGCAAGTTCTGCAGTTGAGCTGGGTCTATGAACTCCCCTTTGGCAGGGGAAAACGTTTCTTGGGCGGTTCTCAAGGCGTGGTGAACGGGATCCTCGGCGGATGGCAGCTCTCTGCCGTCCAGTATTACATGAAGGGGTTCCCAATTCGTATCACCAGCAACCAGACAATTCCTGGAGGATTCGGCGCCATCTGGCCGGTCGCGGTTCCGGGAGTGTCGAGGGGAGGCGTCAGTTGCGGCGACCTCAACCCGCGGGATCCAAACAGCCGGCTGTTGAATCCTGCTGCCTTCAAAGACGCCCCGGCATTTACGCTCGGCAACGTATCCTCGACCGGCCCGACACCCCGAAACTGCCCCTGGTATGACGAGCAGGTGCAGATTGACAAGAACATTCCGATTACTGAACAACTCCATATGAAGTTCGGTGCGTCAATCGGGAATTTATTCAACCGCCACATCTGGCTCGTTCCCAGCAGCAACATTGACGTTCCGGCTTCCTTCGGAAGGGTCAGCGGTGCATCGCCGGCTCGCAGCATTCAGATCTACATGAGGGTCGAGTTCTGATGATGCCGATGAGACGTGTCCTTGCTCTGCATTTGTGAGCTGAAAGTTGCTTCCCCCGTCGGGGTTGCCCGGTCTCATTCGGGCAACCCCACTCGTATTCAAAGCCGTTGATTCGGGCACTGCGGAAGTTCAGCCTGCTGTGAACGAGCTAGGCTTAGCGCCTTGTCGCCTCCGGCGTTGGTGTAAATGCAACACGAAATAGTTCGGTGAGAGGGAACAAGCACTCATGCGCAGGAGGAATTTTCTGCAACTGCTGGCTGCATCAGGGGCGGGTGCGCTCGCTGCCTCGAGCTGGCCAGAGCGAACTGAGGCCACGACTCGCAAACAGCGTCCGAACTTCCTAATTCTAGTGGCGGATGAACACAACCCCCATGTGCTTGGCTGCAGCGGTGATCCGGTAGTTAAGACTCCGCATTTGGATGCGTTGGCTGCGAGGGGAACACTGTTTGAAAGCGCTTATGCGCAAGCCCCGTGGTGTGTTCCCTCGCGGACGAGCTTCCTGACGGCGCGGCATCCCTCGCAAACCAAGGTGCGCGGAAACGACGACGCCCTGCCAACAGAAGTCAGCACTTGGTCCCATGTCCTCGGCGCAGCCGGATACGAGACCGTCCTGATCGGCAACATGCATTTCAACGGCCCCGACCAGCATCACGGCTTTGAAAAACGGCTGGTGGGTTCGCTGAACCCTATTTTCCCTAACGGCAAATGGCCGATGCCCAAGGAACTGATGGAAGGCGCGTATTCCAACTCTCGAGGCGGAGTGGAATTGGCAGGCCCCGGCCGCACAGCCTATCAGGTGTACGACGAGCAGGTTACCGACGCGGCGGTTCAATACCTTCTTCAGAAGACTAAAGATCAAACGCGGCCGTTCTGCGCAGTTGTAGGTTTCGTTCTGCCTCATCCTCCTTTCATTTGTCCCAAAGATCTCTGGCTCTATTATCTCGATCGTGTGACGATCCCGCAGGTTCCTCCCGGCTATTTCGACCATCTCAACCCGGCGATTCGCCGCTGGCGAAAAGATCGGGGAATCGAAGAATTGCCTGACGAAGTCGTACGAAAAGCGCGGGCAGGCTACTACGGGTTGGTCACGCAGCACGATGCGTTGATCGGGAAAATATTTGACGTTCTCGAAAAAGAGCCAGGCCTCAGAGAGACCACGGCTGTGGCTTACACCAGCGATCACGGAGAAATGGCCGGCGAAAACGGTATGTGGTGGAAGAACAACTTTTACGAGGGATCAGTCTCTGTGCCTCTCATCGTTACTTTGCCCGGGTCGTCCAAACGCCTGGCGCGAAGAAGTGAAGTCGTCAGTCTGATTGATATTGGTCCCACCTTAATTGAGTTAGCGGGAGAGAATCCGTGGGATGTCGCTACTGGCAGGAGTCTTGTGCCTTTGCTATCCGACCAGCCGGTCAAATGGGACAACGTGGCTTTCAGTGAACATCCGCCCGTCTTTGGAGAGCCTCCCGTCCGCATGATTCGCAGCGGGAAGTGGAAGCTGGTTCATTATGACGGGGCGACCCCTCAGCTTTTCAACCTGGAGACTGATCCTCACGAATTCCATGATCTCGGCCAGGATCCAGCCTACGTCCGTGTGCGCGAAGAGTTGATGAAGCGGGTATTGCAAGGTTGGTCTGCCGAAGAGGTAAGAAAAGAAGTGAAGCAGCATGCGGAGGATTTCGAGGTCGTTCGGCGTTGGTACATCAAGACCGATCCTCCAATGCCTCCGGATCAGTGGTTTCCACCGCGAGATGCCAATCAGTATCCCGCGCCGTAGAGCCTGCCATCGTGAGTTGCGTTTCCCACTGGGAGGGGAAATGACACGCTGTAACACTGCGCTGCAAGACCCGCCTGTCGCCGGCGCGATCCTAAGGTGCCTGCGGATGTTCGCCGCGGCCGCCCTGCTTTTCGCAACTGTATCGCTGGACGCCTTCGGCCGCGATGGATACGTGATTCGCTCCTCGAATCTCAGCGTGGAGCTTTCTCAAGAGGGCAAGATCGTCGGAATGGATATCGGCGGCAAAAATCTCCACAGGGCTGTTTTGGCGGAAACGCACTTGGAAAGGTGCCAACTTCAAAGCCCTGTCGAGAGTGCCGAAGAAAATGGCGGCGTACGCTTCGTCAAGAAACTGCTTTGCCCGGTGAGATATCGCGACGATTGGAGAGACGTTACTGTGGTCGAGGAATTTCTCCCAACACCACAATCCATCCGCTGGCAGGTAAACATCGAGACTCAAGGTTTGCCCTGGACCACACCCATCGTCACAACGCTCAGATATCCCAACCCGGAAGGCGCTCGCTTTTGGACCACGTGGGGAGATCCCGCGCCCAGCGTGTGGCCGGACCCAGCGAATTGGAATAGGGTTCTGCTCCAGGATCAACCCGGTGGCCGATTTGACGCGTGGAAAGATCCGCTGGTTTCGACTGCGTTCGTCGACAGGAAATTATGGTACGGGGCTCCAGCTTATACCTACGTTCATCCCTGTCTGCCCTACGAGCCGGTTTTCCCAGATGTCTTTGCCATTCCCCTGGCGACGGTGACCGAACCAAAAGACGATATCGGGCTCAGCCTGGTTCTCTCTCCCGAAGACACGACCTTGGATATGACTCTCGAAGAGTCAGCCCATGGTGATGTGACTTTTTCCCGCCTCTATCGCCGCATGGTGGAAGGCAGCAACGTGCGGTACTCGATGGATTTGGTCGCCCACGAAGCGGATTGGCGCGGCGGTCTGCGTTGGATGACAGAACGCTATCCGGCATATTTCAATCCCCCGCTGGATAAGGCTTTTGACGTAGCTGGATTAGGAGCCTATTCCGCCTGGGATGGGGAACTTGACGTACCGAAGCTGAAAAAGATGGGATTCAAGGTCAACTGGAGAGCCAGTTACGACCTGGTTTACGAAGGGATGTTTCTTCCGCCGATTCCCGATGACCAGGAATGGACGCGCTGGGGCCGGGGACGCACATCAGTGCACAAGTTGGACGAATACTCCCGGAAGATGCGGGAGAATGGTTTTGAAGTTTTGAATTATTTTGACACCACCGAGTTCGGCGTCGAGATAGTCTATCCCCCGTTGAAGGTCAAGAACCCGGACGACCCTGATTTATGGAAGAACGCCAATGCCTTCCTATATTCCAAGCTGGCGGATGCCATGCTTTACCCTCCTATTAGGGCGAAGGTGGAGGACACCATCTATCTGCCGGTGGCGCATACCGACCCACTCTTCTCGTTCAGTTCCGCCGTCATGGATCCGGGCGAACCAGTTTGGCAGGACTTCCTCTTGCAGCAAGCCCAAAAAATGTTTCAAAAGATACCCCACTCAGCTGGAACCGCCATTGACCGCGGAGACTGGCTCAGGCTCTATAACTTCCAGCGCGATGATGGAGTGAGTTGGTTCGACGGCCCGGTTCGCTCGTTCGTCACTTCATGGAAAAGCCTCATGGACAGACTGGGGCCCATGGAGCACGCCGCCGGTCAGGTGATTTTTGTGAACGACCAGGTCAAGCGCATCGATGCGGAACGCCAGGTCGACGGACTGTTCGATGAATTTGGCTACATGGGAACCACACTCAACGGAACTGCCTTCCTCGGGATTTCTAAACCAGCCATCGGGTGGGTCCGGGGCGAGATGAATCTGAAGCCCGATCCCGACGCTTTCCTGCAGCGCTATCTGCATATGGGCGTCTATCCCATGGCCCCGTTTCCTGACAACGACCACTCCATCCGGCCCAGCGCATGGGCAGATCAGCAATATCTTGACTACGGCCCGTTGTTCGACGCGATTCACGGGAGGAAGTGGGTATTGCTGCCTCACGCAATCAGCGTCGACAAGGATGCTGCGAAGGCGAATTTGTTTCGCGTTCCTGGTGGCTACGTCGCTCCGCTGACATTTGGAACTGCTGACTCCGATGTCACCGTGAGTGTGCGAAGTATTCCAGAGATTCTTTCCGGGAAGAAATTGGCCTGCGAAGTAATTCACCCCGGAGATTCCCACTGGAGTCCCTGCAACTTTACCGCCACCAAGACGGAGATCAAGATCAGCGTTCAGCTCCACAGGGGTTGCGCGATGGTCCGAATGCGTGCCGGCTGAAATGGTCTGGGCACAGGGGGGTGATGTGGCAAACCGTCCGATTACGAACCATCAAGTCCGTGAATACCATGACAGGGGCTTCGTGCTAGCCAAAGGATTCTTCAGCACAGAAGAGATTGCCTTGCTGCGGCAAGCCGCCAGACAAGACAGAGAAATGGACCAGCACTCGGTCAGTCGCAAGGATGACGAGGGCGGCCAAGTCCGCTTGTCTTTGTGGTACCAGCCTGGCGACACCCTCTATGGAATGTTTGCCCGCTGCGAATCCATCGTCAACTCCGCTGAGGCGATTCTCGAGGGCGAGGTCTACCACTACCATTCCAAGATGATTATGAAGGATGCCAAGGTCGGAGGTGCATGGGCGTGGCACCAGGATTATGGCTACTGGTATGAGTACGGGATGTTGTTTCCACTCCTGACCAGCGCCTACATTGCCGTGGATTGCGCGACCAAGGAGAACGGCTGCATGCAGGTAATTCCGTTCTCACACAATCTGGGCCGCATCGACCATATATCAGCCGGGGAACAATCCGGCGCCAACGTCGATCGCATGCGCGAGATTCTGGCGCGGATGCCCGTCGTCCACGTTGAGATGGATCCGGGCGATACTTTATTTTTTCACTGCAACCTTCTGCATCGCTCCGACCAAAACCATTCGGACAAACCCAGGTGGTCGATGATCTGCTGCTATAACGCAGCCCGGAACGATCCCTTTGGAGATTCGGAAGGTGCGCGCTACAAGCCGCTTCAGAAAGTCAGCGATTCCGCGATCCGCGAAGTAGGCCTGCAACGCCACTCCGATATGCGAACGGAAGTTGCTTGGTTTTACTGAGCAGGGGCAACGGCGTTTTGCGGTCAGTCGCGGCACGAACAAGAGGAACCATGAAACTCGCATTGTTGGGCGCAAGCATGCTGGACCGATCGTGGGAAGAAATGCTGGACGCCGCCAAGCGCAACCAGATCAGCTTGATTGAACCCTCAGCTGGCGGCCATGTGCCCAAGGTTCACTACGATCCGGTTCATCTTGCATCCGACTCGAAGGCGCTGGACAAATTTCGCAGCAGTCTTGCCGAACGCGGCCTGTCGATTTGCTCGTTCTCGTGCCATGGAAATCCGCTTCACCCGAACCTCGCGATCGCACAGGCTGCGCACAACGATTTCGTGGCCACCTGCCAGATTGCCGACCGTCTGGAGGTCAAGTCGATCGCGCTACTCGCCGGAACTCCCGGAGGCGCGCCCAACGACAGCAGTCCGAATTGGATTTTTCACGCGGCTTTCCCAATGTTCAAGAAAGCCTACAAGTGGCAGTGGGAGGAGCGTGTCATCCCTTACTGGCGGAAAGCGGCGAAGATCGCCGATCAATATCGGGTGCAGATAGCCGTGGAGCCGCATCCCGGCGATGTGGTGTACAACACGCAGACCTTCCTGCGCCTTCGCAAGGAGGTGGGGCCAACTATCGGCCTGAATTTGGATCCCTCTCACCTTTGGTGGCAGGGAATTGACCCAATCGTCTTCATCGAAACTGTCGGCGACGCAATTTGCGCCTGCCACGTGAAAGACGTCCACATGGACGCACGGCTGATCGCCCGGGACGGCGTAGTCTCATCCGCCACTTACGACGATTGGGAGGCGCGCTCCTGGACCTACCGCACAGTAGGCTATGGGCACTCCGAACTATTCTGGCGCGAGTTCCTGGTGGCCCTTCGCCGAATCGGTTATGACGGCCATCTCAGCATCGAGTGCGAAGAGCCTTACTTGACTATTGATGAATCGCTGTCCAAGTCGGCGCAGTTGCTGCGCTCACTCGCTCCGCAGGAACCAAAGCCAACCGTGAATTGGATGGATGCTTACGGCTTGGATGACTATGAGGGGAGTCTGCAATCCTCTGACTCAGGCCGCCCACGTCCGGCTTAGTTTGTGTGTTTGATCAAAGGCTGGTTTACAGCCGGGTAACGCAATTGCGCCGCTAAGGAGAGCAATGCTCGCAAGCATGAACCCAGTAACGGACTCGAGGGAATATGAATTGTTTTGCCGCGGGCAGTTGCGGGACCCGTATCCCTTTTTTCACCGCCTCCGTGCGGAGGATCCGGTGCATTGGTGTGCACCGCTGAATAGTTGGCTCCTGACCACGTACGCCAACGTCTCGATCGGCCTTCGTGATGCCCGCCTCTCCTCGAAGCGGGCGGAGTTCTTCGTCAGCCAGGCGCCTGTAAGGTTGCAGGCCAAGCTGGAGCCCCTGGGCCGGCATCTCTCCAAGTGGCTGGTGCTAACCGATGCGCCGGATCACACGCGTCTTCGGGCGCTGGTGAGCAAGGCTTTCACCACTGCCACCATACAAGCGATGCAAGGCCGCGTTCAGGAAATCGTCGATGGGCTCCTCGATGAAATTCAAGGAAAGGGCGAAACTGACCTAATTCGCGATTTCGCCTACCGTTTGCCGGCCACTGTGATCTCCGAAATTCTCGGCCTCCCCAACGAACGTCACGACGATTTCAGGCAATGGTCGGAAGACATTGGCGCGTTCTCGCAGGGAAGCAGCCTCAACTTTGCCCAAACTGCCGAGCAAGCTCAGAAGAGCCTGCTCGAAATGACGAATTACTTCCGCGGAATCATGGACGAACGCCGGCGTCAACCGCGGGAAGATTTGATCAGCGCCATGATCAAAGCTAAGGAGGAGGGCGACACACTTACCGAAGACGAGCTGCTTTCGATGTGCTCGCTGTTATTTGTGGCTGGTCATGACACCACCCGTAACCTGATCGGGAACGGAATCCTCGCTCTGTTACAGAATCCCGATCAACTAGCGCGGCTGAAGGACGACCCTTCATTGATTACCTCCGCGGTTGAGGAGTTCTTACGTTTCGATACTTCGGTGCAACGGCAAACTCGAGTAGCAAAAGAAGAGTTCGAGCTAGGGGGCAAGTCGATCCGCAAAGGGCAGGCGGTGCTGGCGATGCTGGGAGCGGCCAATCGGGACCCACAGCAATTTCCGGATCCGGACCGCCTCGACATCAGCCGACAACCCAACCGGCATGTGGCCTTCGGAACGGGCATTCATTTCTGCCTCGGAGCTCCTCTCGCCCGCCTGGAAGCACCGATAGCCTTCAATACTATTCTGGCCCGCCTGCCGAAAATGCGTTTGGCAACGAGCGTAGTGGAATGGCGGGAAAGCATCGGAGTGCGGGGATTGAAAACATTGCCAGTGATTTTCTAAGCATCTCCGCTCAGGCGGAAGCAACGCGAAAAGGGGACCGTAATGCCGGAAAGCGCAGTGAATACAGACGCTCTCAGTGAGTCGAAGGAATACAAACTGTTTTGTCACGGACGCTTGGGAAATCCCTACCCGTTTTTTCACCGGCTCCGGTCGGAAGATCCCGTGCACTGGTGCGCGCCGCTGAATAGTTGGGTGCTTACCAGCTATGCCGACGTGGCTTCGGCTCTCCGCGATTTCCGCCTGCTCTCCTCCGACCGGGCCGATTTTTTTGTTGGGCAAGCGCCGGCAGCGTTGCGCGAGAAGATGGGTTCGGTTAGCCGCCACCTTTCGAAGTGGGTGGTGCTCACCGATGCCCCGGACCACACCCGTCTGCGAGCGCTGGTAAGCAAGGCTTTCACTGCCAATGTCGTTCAAGGCATGCACGGCCGCATTCAAAAGCTGGTGGATGCACTGCTCGATGAAATTCAACCCAAGGGCGAAACCGACTTGATCCTCGATTTCGCCTACCGCCTGCCCGCCACCGTGATCTCAGAAATCCTCGGCCTTCCAACCGAACGCCATGACGACTTCAGGCGCTGGACCGAAGAAATTAACGCCTTCACCGCTGGAAGCGCCCTCGATTTTGAAAATACCGCCGAACAAGCTAAGAAGAGCTTGGACGAAATGACGGACTACTTCCGCGGCATCATAGCCGGCCGCCGCCGCCAACCGCGGGAGGATTTGATCAGCGCCATGCTCAAAGTGGAGGAGCAGGGCGACATGCTCTCCGAGGATGAGCTGCTCTCCATGTGCTCAATGTTGTTTGTCGCGGGCCACGACACCACCAGGAACCTGATCGGCAATGGCATGTTGGCCCTCTTGCAGAACCCCGACCAACTCCAACGCCTCAAGGCTGACCCGTCCCTGATCACCTCAGCGGTTGAGGAGCTATTGCGCTTTGACAGCCCGCTGCAGCGCCAAACCCGCATCGCCCGGGAAGATTTTGAGTTAGGCGGCAAAGCCATCCGCAAGGGGCAGGCGGTGCTCGCAATGCTGGGCGCCGCGAATCGCGACCCAGAGCAGTTTCCCGAGCCCGACCGCCTCGATCTCAGCCGCCGCTTGAATCGTCACGTGGCGTTTGGAATGGGAATTCATTTCTGTCTCGGTGCCCCCTTGGCGCGCGTCGAAGGCCAAATTGCGTTCAACACCATTCTGGCTCGTCTGTCGTCCATGCGCTTGGCAACCAGCAGTTTGGAGTGGCGGGACAATATCTCGGTGCGCGGACTGAAATCATTGCCCATTGTTTTTCAGAAATCGGCGTAGAGGCAGTTCCCCGGAAAAGAGAAATGCTACAAAGTACAGCGACCCCGGTCAGCCAGTCCAAAGAATACGAATTGTTCTGCCACGGACGCCTGGAAGATCCCTACCCGTTCTTCCACCGCCTGCGCGCCGAAGACCCGGTGCATTGGTGCGCACCGCTGAACAGTTGGCTGCTGACCGGTTATGCCGACGTCTCGATGGCTCTGCGCGAGTCCCGCCTGCTTTCTTCCGAACGGGCTGGTTTCTTTGTGAGCCAGGCGCCACAGGCATTGCAACAGAAGCTCATCCCGCTTGGGCAGCATCTCTCAAAATCGGTCGTGCTGTCCGATCCACCGAACCACACCCGTTTGCGCGGGCTGGTCAACAAGGCTTTCAACACCAGCCTCATCCAGTCCATGGCCGGTCGTATCCAGCAAATCGTCGACGCTCTGCTCGACGAGATTCAGGACCAGGGTGAGTCTGACCTGGTTTGCGATTTTGCTTACCGTCTGCCGGCCACCGTCATTTCGGAGATTCTTGGAGTTCCCACCGACCATCACAATGAGTTACGGCAATGGACCGAAGATTTCAACGCCTTCAACGGAGGAAGCAGTCTCAACTTCGCGGAAACCGCGGAGAAGGCCCAGCACAGCCTGTTGGAAATGACGGACTACTTTCGGGGGATCATGAGCGAGCGCCGCCGCCAGCCGCGGGAGGATCTGATCAGCGCCATGATCAAAGCCGAGGAACAGGGCGACATGCTCACCGAAGACGAGCTGTTATCCATGTGTTCGACTTTGTTCGTGGCTGGTCACGATACCACCCGAAACCTGATTGGCAACGGCATGCTCGCCCTTCTGCAAAACCCCGATCAGTTGGCCCGGCTCAAAGCCGATCCTTCATTGATTCCTTCGGCGGTTGAAGAATTTCTGCGCTTCGAAAGTCCGTTCCAACGAATGAGTCGCGTAGCCAAAGAACACCTCGAGATAGGCGGCAAGCGCATCCGCAAGGGACAGGCTGTACTCGAGATGCTGGGAGCGGCCAATCGCGACCCGCAACAATTTTCTGATCCTGACCGCCTCGACGTCAGCCGGCAACCAAACCGGCACGTCGCTTTCGGTGTTGGCATTCATTTCTGCATCGGTGCTCCTCTGGCCCGTGTTGAAGCGCCCATTGCCTTCCGCAGCATCCTTGACCGGCTCTCATCGATTCGTCTGGGTACGAGCGCCATCGAATGGCGCGAAAGCATAGCCGTACGCGGTCTGAAATCGCTGCCGATCGTTTTCAAGTCAGCACAGCAACGAACCGGTTCTGCTTGATGGTATCCGCATACTCCTCACCTGTGGAGAACGAGGGACCTCGAAATGGAGCACTGCAAGAGATGGCACACTGGTTAAAAAAGGGAGCGGATGAATCACAGCGTCGTGAACAGGACACTGAAGTGCGCCGCACAGTCGAGAATGCCCTGGAAGATATTGAAGCGCGCGGGGACGACGCTGTCCGGGAAATGGCAATCAAGTTTGACGGTTTGGAGCGCGATGACTACCGTCTCTCGACCGCCGAAGTTGGAACGTGCCTCGGGAGGTTGTCAAAGAGTGATTTAGCTGACATCCTTTTTGCTCAGGATCAGATACGTAACTTCGCCAAAATCCAGAGAGCCGCTCTGCAGGACATGGAAGCGGAAACTCAGCCAGGAATAATTCTGGGCCACAAGAATATTCCTGTAAATTCCGCGGGCTGTTATGTGCCGGGTGGTAAGTATCCCTTGCTGGCGTCCGCACACATGTCAGTTCTTACCGCAAAAGTTGCTGGCGTGCACCGAGTCATCACCTGTGCTCCGCCTTTCGAGCGTCGGCCTGCCGATGCCATCGTGGCCGCCCAGTATCTGGCCGGTGCAGATGAGATCTACGTTCTGGGCGGAATCCAAGCCATCGGCGCCATGGCCATCGGCACGAAATCGATCCGTCCCGTCGACATGCTGGTCGGTCCGGGCAACGCCTATGTTGCGGAGGCAAAGCGTCAGCTATACGGACGCGTCGGTATCGATTTGCTGGCGGGGCCTACCGAGACCCTGGTGATCGCGGACGACACAGTCGATGGAGAGCTTTGTGCGATCGATCTGCTTGGACAGGCCGAGCATGGTCCCACCTCGCCTGCCATCTTGCTGACGACATCGACAAAGCTGGCGCAACAGGCTCTGGACCATGTAGAGCGGCGTCTCGCCGTGATGCCCACCGGGAAAATTGCACGCAAGGCATGGGACGGCTACGGTCAGGTGATCGTCGCCGAAAGCCATGACGAAATGCTCGAACTGGCCGAACGTATCGCCTCTGAACATGTGCAGGTCATGACAGATCGCGATGACTGGTTCCTAAAAAAGCTGACCAACTACGGAGCGCTATTTCTGGGGCCAAGGACCAACGTGGCATATGGTGACAAGGTCATCGGCACCAATCACACTTTGCCCACTCGAAAGGCTGCTCGCTACACCGCAGGTCTCTGGGTCGGCAAGTTCCTCAAGACCTGCACCTATCAGGAAATTCGGACGGATGAAGCATCCGTCAGGATTGGACAGTATTGCTCCAGATTGTGTGCATTGGAAGGCTTTTCCGGACATGCCGAGCAGGCCAATGAACGCGTTCGTCGCTATGGTGGGCTGAAAATCGAACCCTACGGCCGCGCCGAGTCAACCTAATCGCGTCCGAGTGACACAGTTGTTTTTGGGCTGCGAGTCATCACCATCGGAATCGATACAGGAGAGGAAATTCATGCAGCTACCGAAAACGCCTTCAATGCGACTCGACGGGAAGAAAGCGTTGATCACGGGCGCAGGCCAGGGCCTTGGTCTGGCCGCGGCTGCAGCGCTGGCGGAGGCCGGGAGTTCCGTGATGTTGATAGGGCGCACCGAATCGAAGATTGCAGAGGCAGCCGCTGCCATTCGCGACGCCGGAGGCCAGGCTGAATACGCGGCAGTGGATGTCACGGACACGGCGGCAACCGCGGCAGTCATTGCAGAAAATGGGCCCTTTGACATTCTGGTGAACAACGCCGGAACCAATCGCCCTGCGCCGTTTCTGGATACCACGGCTGAAGATTATGACGCTGTATCCGCTATCAATGTTCGATCCACATTTTTTGTTGCTCAGGCGGTCGCGCGCGGCATGGTTGCCGCACGCATAAAGGGCTCGATCATCAACATTTCCTCTCAGATGGGACACGTCGGTTGGGCCGGCCGAGTGGTTTACTGCGCTACTAAGCACGCAGTGGAAGGCATGACCAAGGCAATGGCGGCCGAACTCGGCCCGCTCGGAATCCGCGTCAACACTATCTGTCCGACCGTCATCGAGACGGCTTTGACCGCAAATTTTCTGGCCGACGCGGAGTTTCGCTCGTCTGTTTTCTCGAAGCTCAAGCTCGGACGTTTGGGCCGAATCGAGGACATCATGGGCGCAATTGTTTTTCTAGCGTCGGATGCCTCCAGTCTCATGACCGCGTCACCGCTGATGTTGGACAGTGGATGGACAAGCACAAGTTGAAATCGAATTATTAGCCCTTGTCGAAGACGAGGACTTGCATAGGAAAAACATGGACACCATTCGCCTCACGCTGGCGCAAGCGATCGTGAAGTTTGCAACGTCGCAGAAAATTGAAATGGATGGCAAAACGCTGCCGCTTTTCACCGGCGTACACGCAATCTTTGGCCACGGCAACGTTACCTGCCTGGGCTCAGCGCTTGAAGAAGTCCGCGATGTGCTGCCCACCTATCGCGGCCAGAATGAGCAGGCGATGGCTCTAGCTGCCGTTGCCTATGCGCGCGCAAAACGTCGCCGGCAGATTCAGATTTGCACTACTTCGGTTGGACCCGGTTCCTCCAATATGGTCACTGCGGCCGGTGTCGCGCTCTCCGATCGTCTGCCGGTGCTATTTCTCTGCGGCGACGCTTTTGCCACGCGCTTTCCAGACCCTGTGCTGCAGCAGGTCGAACATCACCATGATCTAACCATCACCGTCAATGACAGCTTTAAAGCTGTTTCCGCGTTTTTCGACCGGATCAATCGTCCCGAGCAAATTCTTTACTCGCTACCTCAGGTTGTCGCCATCATGTTGGATCCGGCTGCCTGTGGGCCTGCGGTCCTGTCCCTCGCTCAGGATGCTCAGGGCGAAGCCTTCGACTACCCGGTTCAGTTCTTTCGCGAACGCATTCACCGAATCCCACGCTATTCCGCGGATGAATTCCAGCTCGACGATGCAGCCGCGATCATTCGCACTGCGACGAAGCCCATGATCGTCGCGGGCGGTGGGGTTCACTATTCGGGAGCCTGCGAGGATCTTGCGGTATTTTCTCGCTCCTTCAACATCCCGGTAGCCGAAACCATCATGGGCCGGTCCGCTCTACTTCACGATCACCCGCTCAACGTCGCTGCGGTCGGCGTGATGGGTAGTAGCGCCGGAAATCATGTGGCCGCGCAAGCAGACGTCGTAATCAACATCGGCACGCGCTTGACTGACATGATCACCGGTTCGTGGACGATATTCCAGAACCCGGAGGTCAGATTTGTTTCCCTCAATGTGAACCGCTTCGATGCCAACAAACACATGGCGACCAGTGTGATTGGAGATGCAAAACTTTCGCTGCGAGCTTTAACACAGCGACTCGGAGGTTGGAAGGCTCCCGATAACTGGGCTCGGCTTGCATTTACCGAAAAGGCAGCGTGGGATCAGATCGTCGAGCAGAATACCGCTCCAACCAATCAGGAGTTACCCAGCTATGCGCACGTGGTCGGAGCAATCCAGCGCCACTCCACTCCAACTGATGTTATCTTGTCGGCGGCGGGCGGGCTTCCCGGAGAACTCTATTCTTGCTGGAAAACGCTGGGGATCGGCACCTTCGAATCAGAGTACGGTTTTTCCTGCATGGGTTACGAGATTGCCGGAGCCTATGGGCAAAAGATTGCCAATCCGGATCGTGAAATCATAGCCGTCCTTGGCGATGGCTCATACCTCATGCTCAACTCTGACATCTATTCTTCCGTTCTCACCGGCAACAAGATTATTTGCGTTGTTTGTGACAACAGCGGTTTCGCCGTAATCAACCGGCTCCAGGTCAATAAAGGCGGAGCCGAATTTAACAATCTGTTCGCCTCCTCCCACCGCTCCGGCGAAGTCCCAGCCATCGATTTCGCCATGCACGCGCGTTCGATGGGGGCGGAGGCTGAAACCGTCACCTCCATCGCGGATTTCGAGAAGGCGTTCCAACGGGCGCGCAAATCCGAGCGTACCTACGTCATCGCGATCAGGACTCATCCTTACCAATGGATGAAGGGTGGATCGTGGTGGGAAGTCGGCATGCCGCAGGTCACTCAGCGCGAGAGCATCGCCGCCGCACGCTCCACTCAGGAAGCCGGCCGAAAATACCAGCGTCACGGAGTGTGAG
This sequence comes from uncultured Acidobacteriaceae bacterium, assembly GCA_963735545.1. Lineage (GTDB taxonomy): Bacteria > Acidobacteriota > Terriglobia > Terriglobales > Acidobacteriaceae > PALSA-270. Next base: position 39,470 of record CAVTLU010000020.1, on the reverse strand, counting down.
GATCGAGGAGACTGATGCCCGCTGGCTCGACGCCCAGTTTGTTGCGATGCTTATACGATCATGAAGCGAATTCTGGTGGTGCAACCAATCCGTCCCGAAGGTCTCAAGCTATTTGAAGAGCGGCCGGATATTGAATATCAGGTTCTTACCGATGTCTCGGCTGAAAACCTGATCAGGAATATTCCCGATGCCGACGGTCTCACCGTACGCGACGCGAAACTACCAGCGGAAGTGCTGCAAAAGGCCCCTAAGCTTAAGGTGATAGCTCGTCACGGAGTCGGTTTCGACAACATCCCAATGGACTACTGTACCGCCCGTAGGCTGCCTGTGGTCGGCGTCGGCGACGTAAATGCTGTTTCCGTTGCCGAACACACACTCTACCTGCTCTTCGCCGTGGCGAAGAACGGGGTGCAATTCGACCACGCAGTTCGGGGCGGCGATTTCAGTATTCGAAGTCGTGCGACCAGCATTGAACTGCGCGGCAAGACCATTCTCATCGTTGGTTTTGGCCGCGTGGGCCAGGAGGTGGCAAAGCGCGTCCGGGCGCTCGGCATGGAAATCATCGCCTACGATCCACACGTCGACCAGTCCGGCCATCAAGGTGTTTCGTTCGCAGACAGCGTACTTCGCGGTCTGGAGCGGGCCGATATTGTCACCCTTCATGTTCCATTGACCAGCGAGACTCGCGGACTAATCGGGGCCCGCGAGCTTGCAGCTATTCACAAACGCGCCATTCTCATCAACACGGCGCGCGGTGGAATCGTTGTCGAAAAAGATCTTATCTGTGCGCTTGAGAGCGGCCACCTCATGGGCGCGGGCGTAGACACCTTCGAAACCGAGCCTCTTCCCGCAGGGCATCCGCTTACCTTGAGGCACAACGTGGTGCTGAGCCCCCACTCGGCTTCGTTAACGGAGGATTGTTTGATTGCTATGGGCATAGCAACCGCACGTAATGCGCTCGATGGCCTCGATGGCCGTCTGAATCCCGTTCTGGTATTTAACCCTGTCGTACTCGAGGCTTGACCTCTCCCCAACAGGAAAAGGAACCTTATAAAAGAATGGGACAACCAAACTTCAACGAGCAGTCTCGCATTGTGCTTCTTGCGTTCGGGCCTCCGGGAGCAGGGAAGGGAACGCAATGCAAGCGACTGGCCCACGCTCTGCATCTTCCCCACATCTCCACCGGAGACCTTTTGCGGGAACACGTGTTGCTCGATACTAATGTGGGTCAGAACGCCAAGGCGGCGATGTCGAGCGGAGCCTTGGTCCCTGACCCTTTGGTTTTCGAGTTACTTGTTCAAAGAATAGATGAAGCCGATTGCTCCGAAGGCTTCATTCTGGATGGGTTCCCCCGCACCCTCGAACAGGCAGAACTGCTTGACCGCCATTTCTCCCTTCGGAGCGCTGGCCACCAACCGCGAAGCCTGACCCTGATTATAGTCCGCCTCATCGTGAGCCATGCCTCGCTGCTACGAAGGCTCGGGGGCCGTCGTATTTGTCCGCGGTGCGCCGCGGTTTTTAACCTTCACACGCAGCCACCCCAACTGAATGGCCAGTGTGACTTCGATGGCACAAACCTGGTTATCCGCGACGACGATCGAGACGAAGCGATTGCCGAACGCGTCAGGCTCTATGAACGGCAGACCCTTGGTATCGTCGCCCACTACGCGCAGCACGCGAAGCAACTGGAAGTCGACGGCGACCGGCCGGTTGAATTGGTCACCGCGGAGATCCTGGGGGCAATTCGGGCCATTGCAGAACAGGCGCGGCAGTTGCAAGAGGTCCCTCCTGCGCCTGAGCCTCAAACTAAATCACTATGACCTGCCCCCGCAAACATAACGTGTCTCGTTCAAATTAGACCGTGGAGCGCATGGATATGGATCGTCGAAAATTCATTCAAGCAAGCTCGGCGGTCTCGATCTCTCTCCTTGGCAAATCGGCGTGGCCAGAACAGGTTGAACATGCGCCGGTCCCTTCTCCTTCCCCGCTCCCTTTTCGTGATCAGGAGAGCAAGCTGAAGATCACCGGCGTCAGGATGGTTCACACCAAGCCGAAGAAGCCCATGCCGCACTACGAACCCACTCCCGGGTCGTGGTCGCTCAATGGACTGGTCGCCAATCCCATGTCGATCTATCCCCAATACAAAGCCCAGCGCGGCTTGTTCATGGCCCATGATCTGGGGCCGGATGCTGTCGAGATCACCACCGACAAAGGCATAAAGGGTATTGGGTTCGGCGGACCGGGCTGCAGCTTCGTCATTGAAAGGCATTTGACGAAACTGCTCATGGGCGAAGATCCCTTCAACATCGAAGAACTCTGGGACATCATGTGGCGATCCACTCTGTATTATGGTCGCAAGGGTCTCGTCGTTCACGCCATCAGCGCCGTGGATATGGCCCTGTGGGACATCGTCGGCATCGCTTTAGGCATGCCTATCTATCGGCTTTTGGGCGGCAAAACCAAGCCCAGAATCCCCGCCTATTGCACGGGGAACGACGTTGAACAGCACATCGAATTCGGATTCAAGAAGCTAAAACTGGCCGTTCCTTACGGTCCCGCCGATGGCCGCGAAGGCATGAAGAAGAACGTGGAACTGGTCAAGCGTACCCGTGAACTTCTGGGCCCCGACGGCGAGATCATGCTGGACTGCTGGATGGGGCTCACCGAGGACTATGCCATCGAATTTGCCGGGATGCTGGCGCCTTACCGAATCTACTGGATGGAAGAGTGTCTTCAGCCCGATGACTATGACGGTTTCGGGCGGCTTCACGCCAGAGTCAAATCCACTCTCATGGCGACCGGCGAGCACGAGTATACCCGTTACGGTTTCCGCCTATTGCTCGAACACCAGGCGGCAGACATTTGGCAGCCTGAGATAACCTGGTGTGGAGGACTCAGCGAGCTTCGACATATCGGAGCCCTGGCGGCGGCTTACGACATTCCCGTGATCCCCCACGCGGGATGGCTGCGCGGTGCCTCACATTATATTCTTGCGACCACCAATAGTCCCTGGTGCGAAATGTTTATGCCGGCGCCGGGTGGACCGCCCGAAGTCTATCGGCAGTTTGAAGAGGACAACAACATCACTCGAGATGCCGAGGGCGTTTATATGCTACCCCCGGACCGTCCCGGCTTCGGGTGGGAATTGCTGGTCGACTGATGTCATGTTTCCGGCATGGAAGGGCCCTTGCGAAAAGACTCAAATGATAGCTGAAGTTATTGGGGAGAGGATGGTCGCACCGTCTTGCCCGGAAGAAACCTGCGCTGCTGTCTGAACAACCCGCCCAGCAGCCCTTTCGCTTGTGCATCATCGGGAGCAATTTCTATCAACTGGCGGGCATAAGTAACTGCTAGCGGCAAGTTTCCTTTGTCTCGTTCAAACTCAACTAAAGCCTTCAGAAGGTCACGGTTCGCAGGGCGTCTATCGTGGGCTCGTCTGAGCACATCAATTGCTGCGTCAGTCTGACCGCTGGAGTCCAGCGCCACCGCATACACATAGCTGTAACGAGGATTGTCTGGCTGCAGACTTGCTGCCCGCGCCAGAAAAGTCAGTGCATCGGCGTAACGTTTCTGTCTGATCTTGAGCAGCCCGAGAGCATGCAGGGCATCTGCTGAATCGGGGGCGATAGAGATCGCTTTTTCCAACCATCGTTCGCCTTCCTCATCACGCTGCTGCACGCGATAGAGATCGGCAAGGTTAATCATGGCCGGAACGAAGTTCGGATCGAGCCGAAGGGCAGTTCGCAACTCGTTCTGCGCATCAGCCGTGCGACCCATCTGAACGTAGAGCGAAGCCAGGTTAATGTGACTCTCTGGCCGCTCGCTAGATGCCATCTCAGCCGCGATTAACTCCGGGATCGCATGATCGAGAGAAACTCGCTGTCCCCCTCGCAGAAGTTGCTGCGGGGAACCGGCGAGCAGCCGGGCTGCCTCAATTCGTACCGACCGAATGGGGTCCGCAAGAAGGGGAGCCACCAGGCGAACTCGCTGCTCGGACGGTAACGGTTCCAGACTTCGTACGGCAGCGCTACGCACCAGCGCATCTTTGTCACCGAGCGCCATTTGCACGATCGGAACCGACGAGGTGGTTAGATACTCAGACAGCAAGCTCAAGGCCGTGGCGCGCGCAATCGCAGGCTGGTCCGAGTTTGCGATTAATGCAGCCAGCGCCGTTTCCGCATTCCGCGATCCGCGACGCCCAGCGTCAATCGCCTCCACAAAGTGGAGTTCCCGTCCGCGTCTGGAGCCATACCAACTTGCTACCCACCCGGCAGCCCACTTGGCAGATTTGTCCCGATGGCACTGGTTACAGGCGTTTGGAGTTCCATAGGCAACCGAATAATCCGGGCGCGGCACTCGGAAACTATGGTCCCTTCTCGCGTCCACTACCATATAAGTTTTCGTCGGCATGTGGCAGTTTACGCACAAACTGCCGGGCGTATCCGGTTTGTGGTGGGTATGCGCCGCGGCGCCAAATTTCGACAGCAAATGACATTTCCCACAAACCGCGTTAAAACCAACTTGCATCAACTCGTCGCTGTGCGGATCATGACAGTCGGAGCAAGTCACACCCTCGCGATACATTTTGCTCTGCAAGAATGAGCCCCACTCATAGTCTTCACCCAGGACCTGGCCGTCTGCGTAATAGAGTCCTTTTTCCAAAAGCGCCGGCACGTATGCGTCCAGAAAAGCTTGGCCCAGTTGATAGTTGTTCGTGATCGCATGACGACGGGAGTGGCACGGCGCGCATGTTTCCAGCTCAGTGCGTGAGCGGGGATTGCCCCTCCAGTGCAGGGTTGCTGTAGATCGGTCAGGCTGGGACCACGATCCATTGCTCGCTCTAAGGTCGACGACCAGACCTGCGGAGTGGTCCTCACTGTCGTACGCGTTTTTATTGTGGGATTCCCCCCACGCAACATGCTTCGATCCCGGCCCATGGCACGATTCGCACGACACCCCAATCTCCGACCACGTGGTCGCATAACTGTCTTTGGCAAGATCGTAATTTGTCCGCAAGTTAGTGGCGTGGCAGTCGGCGCACATGTAATTCCAAACTTGATTCCGCCCCGTCCAGTGCAGCGGATCGTTGCGGGATATCGCCTGGTTGGGATAGAGGTCGAACCAGTGCTGACCGCCCTGCTCCCGAGCCCGAGAATCCCACGCGACACCGAAACTCTGCAAACGCCCGTCTGGAGAGGCAACCAGATACTGCTGCAAAGGGTAGACGCCAAACGTGTACGGTATAGGGTAGTCCTGAGGCTGGCCGTTAGAGCCGTCGGTGCGAACGTAGAAATTCCCACCACTATTATTGAAACGAGAAACTACCCCGTCTTTGGCGAAGCTTGCATTATTGAAATGGCCGAGAACCGTGGCGGCACTCGCGATTTGCATGGCTCGGGCGTGATGAGAGGTCCGCCAGGCGTTTACTTCTTCGAGGTGGCACGGGGCGCATCGCTCATGCCCGACATACGATGCCGGTAACGTCGCGGACCGGTTGGTTTCTTGCCCCCGGCTCTTCACGTACCACCGCCAGCCAACCGCCCCCAAAGCAATGGCCAAGATCACGCCAAGAACAAGCCTGCGCCATGGCACGGACTTCCCGGTCTGAACCTGTCTTCTCATCCGCTGATTGTTCGAGACTACGGGAGCGGGATGCGTTTCCGCTAGAAGTGAGTCAAGTTTGGCGCGGGAGGATTCGGATGATCCTTGAGGCTCGCCTCATACTCTCTGACCACTGTCAGCACCGGGGAAAGGACCCACGGATATCCGGCAGTGATGTTGAGTTCCTCGTGCGGATCTGCCTCAATGTTGAACATCTTCGGATAGCCGTTCAACGGAGAAGAATTGGCCCCTGCACCCGGCTGCCGTTGCGGTCCGTCGCCCGTCGGCTCGATGTCAGTGAAGTACACGCGGAACTGCTTCCAGCGCGCTGCAACCATTTGGTCGCCAACGAACGTCAGCAGTGACTGGCGAGGCCCTTGATCAGTTTTGCCGAGTAGCACGTCGGTCTGGTCGATACCGTCAAATGGGCGGTCGGTTGGGACTTTGCCGCCAACCATGTGCGCGAAAGTCGGGAAAAAGTCCATGATCGAAAACATCGCATAGGACGTTGTACCCGGCTTGATATGTCCCGGCCAACGAATGATGGCTGCGGTTCGAATCGACCCTTCGGATGAGTCGCCCAACTCCCCGCGGAACGGACCTGAATTTCCCGCATCCGGCGTCATCAGATTGCCCAGTTCACGCACGGTCTGACCCTGAGGGCCATTGTCCGAGCAAAAGACGACGATCGTGTTGTCCTCGATGCCTAGTTCTTTCAGAGCATCCATGACTCGTCCGACCTCGAAATCCCCTTCCATCAGCGAGTCTCCGTAGTTGCCAATTCTGGACTTGCCCTCAAACTGCTTAGGCGGCAGGTTCGGATAATGATTCCGGGAATATGGAAGGTAAACGAAGAACGGCTTTCCTGCAGCCTTTTGCCGCTTCATGAAGTCAATCGTGCGGTCAACCAGCTCAATATCGATGTTGCGCCGAACCTCCTCGGTGTAAGGTTTCACGGTCCGCAACGGCTCGCCCGCCTTGGCTTCGACAATCTGCGGCCCCTGTCGCAGAAGGGCCTCCGGCGATAGGTCGACCGCATGCGTGAGTTCCAGTTGCGGCACTACCATGGCCGCAACCCAGGACGCGTCCGGAGGAATACCGTAAAACTCGTCGAAGCCGTGGTTCGTTGGCAAGCCCTGCGCATCCGCGCCGAGGTGCCACTTGCCGTAGATCGCGGTTGCGTAACCCACGTTCTTCAACATATTGGCCATAGTAATTTCGGAGGACGCCAGCGTATTTGGCGTCCCCGGAACAAGGGCGAGCGACAAGCCCGTACGAATGGAGTAACGGCCAGTCATCAGCGCGGCGCGTGAAGGCGTGCACGAAGGCTCAACCAAAAACTGGGTCAGCCGTATCCCTTGATTTGCCAGCTCGTCGAGCCGCGGGGTTGGGGCGCCGCGCAGTTCACCACCGCCGTATGAACCGAGATCACCGTACCCAATATTGTCGGCAAGAATAAATACTATGTTCGGTTTGCGACCGGTGGCGATGGGAGCCGATTCATGCGCGGATGCTGCGCGTGCCGGGCCTTGAGGAACAAGCGGAACGCCCTCTTGCCCAAAGCCGGGCAAAGTGGCGAATAGTGCCAAAACAAATGCCGCTGCCGCTAACCGCAGGATGAGTCGTCCCTTGTTCGCCACGTTGGGTATTTCCCCTGACTATTTGCCGAGTCCGCACTTTATACACTCGAAATATTCCTTGCACAAGAAGATATTCCATGCGGACCGTCCGAATACCAATACCGAAAGATTGGTGACAGTCGGCAATATTTCATGCGGAAACACTGAGTGCCTGAGCAAGCATGAATCGCGCTCGCAGGAAAGTTCGTTCCACGCCAAGAAACAATTTCGACACAAATACTTGACATCGGTTCAGACATGGACGATAGTGCACGCCCTGTTTAAAGTTTCACTCTGCGCAAACACGCACGCACCGAGTGTGAGAGCGCTTGGCGCTGGCATTGGGGCGTTTGACCGGTATTCATAGTCTGTTAGAACAGGACAATCATTCTTTGAACTCAACTTGTGCATTCACTAGCAATCTCATGACTAAGTTGGTTGCGAGATGAGTCACGACCGGCGGACACGGGTCGTTTTTCTCACCGTGTTGTTGAGTGTCATGACCTACGTTGACCGCATCATCATTTCGATTGCCGGTCCGGGGATCATGAAAGAGTTTTCCATTTCCGCCGTCAAAATGGGCGCCGTGTATTCCGCCTACCTGCTGAGTTACTCGATCATGATGATTCCGGCTGGTCAGTTTACGGATAGATTCGGGTCGAAGACTGCCCTTGCGCTCATGGCGCTCGGGTCTGCGCTCTGCACCGGCCTCACGGCACTGGGCGGCTCCCCCGGCCTCGGAACGTACATCGGAATTGTGCCTTCTTTTCTGCTGATTCGTTTGGCTATGGGTGTCTTTGCCGCGCCCATGTATCCCGCGGGCGCACGAATGGATGCGGACTGGAATCCACCCTCCTCGCATGCGCGCGTCTGGGGCTGGATTGCTTCGGGAGCCGGTATCGGGGGCGCATGCACGCCAATCTTATTCATCGCCCTGAACACCCATTTGGGTTGGCGCGGAGTATTTCTGGTCGCCGCCGCCGGAAGCGCCATATTAGCTGTCATCTGGTATTACTTCGTCCCTGCCCACCCGCCGGGGGCGATGCCTTCCAACGGTGGCAAGCAGGTTCGCCCACCCACTCCATGGCGAGCGTTACTCACCAATCGCGACCTTATGCTGCTCACCGCGAGCTACGCTATCGTGAACTACTTCGAATACATTTTCTTTTTCTGGCTTTACTATTATTTTGGTCAGGTTCGCAAAATAAGCCTGGACCGAAGCGCGGTCTACACCACCCTCATGTGGATCGCGTGGATCGTGATGACGCCAATCGGTGGCTGGGTTTCCGACCGCTGTGTGATGAAATTTGGCCTCCAAACTGGCCGCCGTTTTGTTCCGCTGGTTGGGCTGATTCTGAGCGCCGTCCTGGTTTGTATCGGATCCAGGGTTGCCGGCACCCTGCCAACCGTTGTCCTGTTATGCCTCTCGCTCGGTCTCGCGGCCAGCACGGACGGACCGTACTGGGCCGCGGCCATTGATGCCAGCGGAAAACATTCTGGGACAGGCTCAGCCATATTCAACACAGGAGGCAATCTGGGTGGCCTGCTCGCGCCCGTAGTAACTCCACTGATCGCGTCGTACGTTGGCTGGACCTGGGGTTTGTATACTGGCGGAATTCTCGTCGTCTTTGGAGCTATCGCCTGGATATTTGTCGGCGCCAAAACGGTGGAACTGCAGACGGCTTAAGCGTCCGTCGCCAATTTGAGGAGCATCACGAATGAGGAGCCTCACGAATGAAGATCACCGACGTCGAAGCCCTTTACATCCGCCTGCCCCAAGTGAAACAACAATGCGACAGCGGCCAGGATGCACTCATCGTCAGAGTGCGAACTGACGAGGGAATTACGGGAATTGGAGAAGTCGATTCAGCACCTCTGGCTGTGCAGGGAATTATTAACGGCCCTTATTCGCACACCCTGTGCTGCGGACTCAAACAGCTCCTGCTCGGCGAAGATCCCTTTGAAACCGAATATTTGTGGCAGAAAATGTTTCGCAACAATATGTACATCGGCCAATCAGGCGTGCTGTTTCACGCGATCAGCGGCGTCGACATGGCCCTGTGGGACATCAAGGGCAAGAAACTAGGAATGCCGGTTTGGAAGCTTCTAGGTGGCGGTTTTCACAAAAAGCTGCGTTGCTATGCCAGCATTCTTTTCGGGCAAACTCCGGAACAAACCTACGAGGATGCGTCCCGGTTACGCGATCTGGGTTTTACCGCGGTTAAATTCGGATGGGGACCGATTGGAAAGGATGCGAAAACTGACGTAGCGCTGGTTGCCAAAGCCCGCGAAGGATTAGGACCAAACTTGGATCTAATGGTTGACGCGGGCTTGGCCTGGGACGCGAAAACTGCCATTCAGCGCGCCAACGCCTTCGAGCAATCCGACCTCTTTTGGCTGGAAGAGCCGTTGCTTCCTCACGATTATGAAGGCTACAGCCAACTTTCAAGGTCGACGCATACCCGTATCGCGGCGGGAGAGGAAGAAGACAGCCTGGAAAATTATCGCCGGCTCATCACCGAAGGGCACTGCGACGTCGTGCAAGTGGATCTCACTCGATGCGGAGGCTTCACCGGCGCCATGAAAATCGCCTCGCTCGCACACGATCACGGCCGCCCGATCGCGAATCACGGTTTTACGACCTACATCAACGTGGCGGCGGCACTGCATTGGCTCAACTCCATACCAAACGCGTTGATTGTGGAATTCGCGTCGCAAAGCGGCACGGATCTCAGAGACATGCTTACCAGGCAGACAATCAAGGCGAAAGACGGGTACTTGGACATACCTCAAGAGCCCGGCCTGGGCGTCGACCTGAACGAAGATACGGTCGCGAAACTTCGCGTCAATTAATCGGCGTCATGAACATCACAGCCAATGACCGAGTACAGTCCGTGGTCAAACTTATACCTATGGGCATCGCGCTAATCACCTTGCTGGGGGCGGTTTCCGTCATTGCTGTTTCGCAGCAGATTCAAAAACTAGATCCTTCGATAGATCAGATCGTGCCTCCCAAGGCCACGCTCGAGAAAGTAGCGACAGGTTTCGACAAATGGACCGAAGGACCGGTGTGGACTCTCGACGGCACTCTCTTATTTGCGGAAATTCCATCGAACAGTATCCTGCAATGGATTCCCGGCCGGTCTGCAACCGTCTTCATGCACCCCAGCGGATATAAAGGATCGGCACCGTTCAAGGGAGATGAACCCGGTTCGAACGGAATGACGCTCGATTCGAGCGGACGGGTCACCGTCGCTGGACATGCCGGACGTACCGTCTGGCGCCTGGAGTCGCTCAATCCACAGGCGCAAGTCACGGTTTTGGCCGACTCGTACAAAGGCAAAAAGCTTAATAGTCCGAACGACCTCGTCTACAAATCCGATGGCTCACTGTACTTCACCGATCCTCCGTATGGTCTGCCCACCCAGAGCGACAACGATCCACTGAAGGAGCTGGATGTCAACGGTGTTTACCGCATCCCCGGTGCACGCCGGCAAAAGCCGGGCGTCCCTCCGGACCGGGATAAGTTGCAGTTGGTGATCAAGGATCTTCCTCGACCCAACGGTCTTGCCTTTTCGCCCGACGAGAAATTCCTATACGTCGCGGACTCCGAAAGGAAAGTCTGGATGCGGTATGAGGTGCAGCCCGACGGATCCGTCACGGATGGAACTGTCCTGCTCGATTGCTCATCCGACTCTGCCAATGGCGTGCCCGATGGTTTCCGCGTCGACGGGCAAGGAAACATCTACGCTGCCGGTCCGGGTGGCGTCTGGATCATTTCTCCGCAAGGCAAGCACCTGGGTACCGTCAAGGTTCCAGAGGTGGTCAGCAATGTCGCATGGGGTGACAAGAATAGAAAGACCCTCTACATTACCGCCAGTACGAGTATCTACCGCATCAAGTTAAACATTCCAGGTGATCGCAATCATTGACCACTCGGGCTAACCGTTATCAAGGATCAATTTACGGTCGAAATTGTAAGTGTACTCAGATCAAGCTGTGATTGCGGAGATTCGCTCAAGTGATCGCCAGGAGATGCCTCGCCGTCGTTGCGCTGGTAAGTACTCTGCAAGCCCTCCCGGCCTTCGCTCAGAGCCGCTACAGCGTATCGGATGAAAGTGCCGCCGGACCCGGAACCCCCGCGTTGGTGGTGCTGCGGGATAACGTCGCCGGCGTGGAGGCGGCTGTGGCTCCCACTGAGGGAGGAGAACTAAGCAGCTACCGCGTGAAGTTCAAAGGCAATTGGATCGAATTGCTCTATCGCGCACGCGATTACTCTCCTGGCCCGGGTTTCAAAGGCAAGGGGCCGCTACTCTGGCCAGCCGTCGGCGGTGTGTATCGTTTGGGAACGGTCCCGAAGAAAAATTGCAACGAAGGAGAATATCAACTTGGGGAGAAAATCCTCCCAATGCCATGCCATGGCTTTGCTCGAAGTCTGCCCTGGACCGAAGTCCGAAGGTCGGCCGGCCGCCGCAGTGCGCAGGTCACCCTCGAACTGCACGACTCGGAACGCACCAAAACAATGTATCCATTCGCGTTCCAGCTGGATGTTACCTACAAGCTCGCCGGCAGCCGCCTTATGATCGACTACACCATCGCCTCTGGTCGCTCGAATACCGAGCCCATGATCTTTTCCATCGGCAATCACATCACCTTTGATGTCCCTTTCCTAAAAGGCACAGATCCCGCCGCAATGACCTTCGAAACTCCGAGCACGGTTGAATTGCTTCGCAACGCACAGGGCGAACTGAACGGAGAGAGCAAGCAGCTTTCGTTCGACACTCCAACGAGATTGGACGATTTCGATGCCCAAGTCTCGATCCAGCTCGCCGGCTACCGGAGACGGCCCTATGTTCGGATCGCGGACCCACAAGGTTTATCTGTGTGCCTTTCGCAGCAGGCAAGTTCGACGATCCCCGAATCCTTCGTGCGCTTCACCATCTATGGCGGACCCAAGGCCGGCTATTTCAGTCCGGAACCATGGCTGGGCCTCCAGAACTCGCTGAACTCTGGTCGGGGACTGATTCATTTGGCCGCGGGGAAAAAATGGAAGTGGCGAATTGAGTTGCAGACCGACGGTCCCCACTCAACTTGTGATCTCCGTCCCTCGGAGTAAAAGAGCCAACCGCCGATTACGGATTCGTCGAAAGGCCGGTCTGGTCGTAAGTGACAGCGAACCACCGCTCGCGGGTATGTTCATGCGCATTTGCACGGAGCCGCGGACATGCCGACCAGCGTCAGAGTTGGAACTAGAAATCGCTTGGCGAGGGGACAAGCAATAGACACCTTCGATACGGCCGGGATCGCCAAAACCCCAGTCGTTGTTGGAAAGTCTGAAGTTGCTTCCGCAAGAGGATCCTTGTTTTCTGATCATCGAGGCGACGCGAACAAGATGTCAACTACCGCGGACTCGCTGGGCCTCCAGGCAGAAATGTAACGATTGGACGTTCGGTTTGTGGGACCAAATCAGTTGGGTCGTTGGCAAACCGCGGACCGAGACGCAGGTGCCAATCGAAAAGCGCGTTCCAAGCCTTCGCAGGCCAAGATCGGCGGACCTCGCGGCGTACCTACAGGATCTGCTCAGTCGCAGTTCCTACCGCCGGCCTTGCCAACTACGCTGTTCGACCACATTAGCAGGAGAGTCTTTTCCAGCGTCAGTGACCCGGCGGCTTTACGCGTGGGAATCGGCAAGGTCGGATGGCACACGTTCCACTACCTACTCAACCATGCTGTGCAACGCCGGCGCCGATATCAAGGAGCCACAAGAACTGCTGCGACATGCCAACCATCCTGACCACGATGAACATTTATTTCGTCGTACACGCACAATCCTTCAAAGTATTTGAAGTATTGTGCAAACAAGAATTGATGTGAATGCCGGGAAAATTAGGCGAAGCGTCGCGTGCAAACGACAAGCGGCTCTCATTCAGTTTGATTGCTCGTCAACAGAAGTCATTGACCACACCGAAGTTAGCCAGAACATGCGGAGGGTTAAGAATCCGGAAATCTACCTATAAATTATTGAAAATGAAGGGAAGGTTGGTTGCGGGGGGTGGATTTGAACCACCGACCTTTGGGTTATGAGCGCAATGCAGCGGTCCGCGCCGGGCAACTGCCGCCAGCTAAGCGCAACAAACACTCAGATTCGGGTTGCCCGAGTTGTCCGGTTTTGCGTCATTTTGTACCCCCTTCACGGACAAAAGACGGACAGAGAAACACTCTTAGCACCTCTTTGGTGACACGGTAGTTACTGCGTCCGTGAAGTGCGGATAAAGTGGCGCGAAGCGGTCTGTGCGGAGCCCTGTTCGTTATGGTTAAAGCAACGCCGTTCATGTTAGGTTGCAAACAGGGAGGACTTCCATGGACCGGAGGCTGATTCCTCATACCCAGCGTCTCATCGAAAACGAAATCGCACAGTCACGCGGAAAGCGAAACGCCCATCCCGAGCGACCCAAGGAGCGCGTAGCGATTACCGACCAGCAGGCATTGCTTGACGTTGACCCAAGGCGCATTCTGATCGGCGATGTCGAGGTCTTTGACCCTCGGGGCCGTCCGCCACGCTGAGTTTCGTTTGTGCATTGGCATTCCAGGCGACAGCTGGCCGAAGCTGAACTGCAGATTTTCAAAAAAGCATTGCGGAACAGAAGACTCGCCATTTTACGGAGCGGAGCCGTATGGCAAAGCGAATGCCTTGCATTTCAAGCGGCCTTCTTAGCACCTCCGCTCTTCGATACAGGACTTTCACTCAGCGGGGGGCTTTGCGGGAATGTGATGGCCTAGCACGGTCATTGCTGAGTTTCGAATAAGGGTACGCCCCGAACCCTGTCCGCGCTGCTTACGATTTTCTACGATAGTGGAACGTAGTCGCCCAGCACCCCGCGCCAGATTCGCAAGGCCTCTCTCTTTCGAAGTAGGTGCAAGTAAATTCTCTCTAGTTCAAGGAATGAGGCTTCATTTGCACCGCGAACTGCTTTAGCTTAGGAGCGTTGGGGTTGGCCGGATCGAGCCGGATCGCTTCGTCTGCGCTCCACAGCGCCTCGTCGAACTGGCCTCTTTCCAACTGAGTCTGGCCTTGTTTTACCAATTGCTGGGCGAGCTTGACGGAAGCCCGCTGCCGTACTGTCCGGCATCCCTCATTGGTCCGGTCCTTCGTCAGTACTTGATCGCAGGTGTCTTTCGCAGCCTGATAGTTTCCGCCATCGAACTCTCGCTGCGCATTTTGGACGAGCATCTGCAGGTCTGCCAGCTCTTTGGATTTTGACTCCTGCGCAGCTTGCCAGGCTTGCTTCTGCTTGTAGCTGGTTTCTTTGGTGGCTTGCCGCTGGCGAAGCTGCTGGACTACTTCGTGCGTGACGGGCCGCAGTGCCTCGCCGGTATAGGGATCGGCGCCAGCACGGTCGAAGAACCTGTAGTCTCCGTCTGGCAGTACGTCGTACCAAACCAAGGACTGAGAAGTCACGCCGTTGAACCAGCGGTAGTTGTTTACACTGGCGATATGAATTTCCTCGGGCGCTTGCAGCTTACCCTTGCTGTTGCGCAGAGTCTTGATTTGGCCGAGGCTGCACGGCTTTACATCGACGCCGTAGACCGGGTCTTTGCCAGGACCATCGGAGGTCCAGATTCCCTCCGGTGTATCTGCACAGAACTTGTAGGCGTAGGCGTCGAGGGAAGCAAAGTACATGGCCAGAAAAAATGCGCCGATATAAGCAACGATGATCATGCCGTATTTCTTACGGTAGAACCCGAGCGGGCTGGTAGAAACCATATTCAACAGTCCCAAAATGTTGCGTGTGTATTGCGCAACGGCCCAAAAAAACGGGATCGTCCCCAAGATGACTAGTCCCTTCACTAGGAATGAGCTGAGTCCCGACCGGCTGGCCAGATTATCTACCACGTAGTCGACTGTGCCGAAAACAAAGCGCGTGCCCACAACAGTGCCAACGATGGAGAATACAGCTGCAAAGGCTACTGTCACTAACACAACCCAACCCACGGTGCGCAGGATGGCTCCCACTTTTTCGGAGTCCATGGTTTCTTCCTCCATCAACGTCTAGAGAGTTTGGCCCCCCGCCGCCGCACTCGTGCTGACTTCTGCGGTGCGCATCGGCGAGTCGTCGAACGCCGAGCTTACTGAACGTCCTTTACTTTGCCGTTCTCGAATGTGACTTTGAGGTCCTTGTAAACGTAAATTTGTTTGGCGCCGAGGTTGATCATCTTTTCCGGTTGACCGAGCGCGGCAACCACCTGGTCCGTGGTTTGGCCAAGTTGAACAGTTACCGGCGGTGCGGGAGCCTGATCTGCCGGTTGCCCCTGTGCCGGAGCCCCGTTCGCAGTCTGTTGCTGGGTATCCCCGCTGCCTTCGTCAATGGCAAACACCTGGCTGATGGTGTCTTCCACTTGGGGGACGCTCGCTGTCTCCAGGTACCCCTTGGCGAACTGAAATACGACCTGCGATTTGTAGGACGAGGCTTGGTTCACTCCGTTGCAAGAGTCGCATTCGATGATCTCAAGGGAAATCTTTTCTTTGCCAGGGTTGACCTCCAGCTTTAGCGGATACACTTTCTCGCCGGTACTGAAATAGCGGAGGTTTTGTTTTCCTACCATTCCAGTGCACATCATGCTCGGGTTCTTAAGACTACCGTTCTCAAATTTCGAAGGGCAAATCACCACGCTCTTAGGAATCACCCCCACGATTCCACCTTTCTGAATATCGAGCACGGTTCCAGCTTCAATAACGGTAACCTCTCCGGCCGCGTTGCCGACCTTCACCATTTTGTATTGTGCTCTGAGCTGCTCGTCGAGCGATGCTGGTGCTGCATTCTGTGCAAATACCGACCCGGAGAGAAGGCCGAACACTATGGTTACTGCTGCAACTGCTCTATCGAATCTCCGTCGCATGATGAAATCCTCCTATGCAAAGCCGCGATGGGTTTCCGTTGCCTGGGCAGTTCATCTGCCAGGAGCGCCAAGCCGTTGCCCTTCGGCGCCCCCGGCAGCCGAACACTACTGACTTCCGCCCTGCCCCGCGGGAACGGGTTGGCTGACTTCCCGCTCGGTCTGGTCGCCGTCCTTTTGCAGTTGTTGCACCTGAGCCTCAGCATCATCGGGTTGGGGAGGCGGTACTTCTCCGGCAACAGTGCCGGTATCGGGTGGCTTGGGCAACCCTTTGCCGCCAGCAGCCAGGGTTTGCAGCCCGGCGTCAATCTGTTCCCGGAAGTGATTGTGCATTTCCTGCAAGTCGGCCACTTGCACCCGCGGCTTAGTCCCTGTGGAGCAATCGGTTTTCTTGCTGGCAGTCACTCTCACCTGGACGGCATTGTCATCCCCGGGAGCGTCATCAATGCGGCTTAGCACATCACCCGCCGTCAGCTCACACTCTTGTCCGTCTTCTGTGCTCACCGCGAGACTGCTGGAGACCAGGAAAACAGTAGTCGTGGGATCCAGAGCTTGCGGCGGTGCTGTATCACTGGAAGCAGGCTGTGGCGCGGAGGAGGGCTGCCCCGACGCTTGCTGCTCCGCTTTCAACTGCTCTTGCACCTCCGCTGCAATCGCCTGCTTCACCTCCGGACTCAGCCGAACGGCTGCTCCAGCCGGCATTGCTGCAGCACCTGCATCGGCAGTGTCTTGCTGCTGCGCGTCGTAGGCCATTTTCAGATTTTCGGCAAGCAGGAAGTCGGCGAGCCACAGCGAGGCGGTGGGATATACCGGCTCCGGTGCGAAGTAGTAACCGTAGTAGCCATACCAGGGCGACGGGCCCCAGCCCCAACCGTAATAGACCGGCGCCGGCCAGGGGTTATAGGCCCATCCGTAGAAACCTGGGTGATAGTAGTACGCCGGCGCGTAACGGTAGTAAGGCCGTCCGCCCCAGTAGTAGGTGCGATAGGCATAGGCGTAGCGTCGCCCGCCGTATACGTAGGTCCGTTGAACGTAATTGTGCCCGTTGCGCTGAATGTAGGTGCGCTCGGAGAAACCGCGATGCGGCCCCATACTGACCACCCGCCGTCCGCCCGCATAGTGTCGTTCGACCACTCGGTCGTGGCCCAACCCGCGATGAATATCCAGCCCGTCGCGCGAATGAATCTCCCGCACCCGATGATGCTCGTCAACGGCCACGTGATGGGCTCCCACATCGCGAACCTCGCGCCGGGGTGGCGTAAAACTATGCCCGACTCTTGAGTCGTGGATGTTGCCCGGATTGCGATCCCTCCCCATTCCTCCCGGCTCGTGTGCATGGCTGTTGTCCATATGACTGCCAGCTTCGAATCCCCGCTGGTGCGGATCGCCAGTATTGAAGCCCCGCTCCGTTCGATCCCCCGGATGTGCGGTCGCTGAACCAGCGGCAACGCCCCGGTTCGTATTAGGGATTCCAGGCCGCGAAGTATCAGTGGCCGCTGGATTTCGATTGCTGCCTTGATTGAAGCGCCCAGGGGTCGCCGCGTTGTTCACAATTCCCCGATTGTTGTTGGGGGGTGCCTGATATGTTGGCCTCTGCTGCGGGATAGTAGACTGGCGCTGCTGTTGCTGTTGATAAGCTGGCCGCTGCTGCGGAACAGTGGACTGTCGCTGTTGTTGTGGTTGATAAGCTGGCCGCTGTTGTTGCTGCGGCGGAGCGCTATGTTGTTGCGGTGGAGGAGCGCCACGCTGCTGCTGCGGTGGAGTGGTCTTCTGTTTATCAGCGCCGGCAAGTGTGGGGACCGTCACCACAACTAAAAGGATGGCCCACTGCTTCAGGCTGCTTCTACGGTAAATCTCAGTGTTGTGAATGTCGTGTAGCATCGCTCTCTCCTTCACCTCATGAATCTTCCCTGGACTCACCAACAGGAACGTGCGATCTCGAAAGATTCCATAACGGCCTTGAACACACCGCTGATTTATTTCTGCTGAACTGTTCCATACCGTGCCGCTGGCGGCGAAACTGGCCTAGACGAGGGTGGCAGGTACGCTGGCGCAACCAAGGATTGGCTTGCATGCGTACTCTCATAGGCAGAATCCGTCGTCAGCCATGAACCTGCCGGCAACCCGCAGGCCGTTTCCTATGGTAAAGATTCGCCCATCGTGGTGGGTTTGCCGTGTCGTGCCCGGTCCTGTCTAAGATCCGCCCAGCTTCTTTGGTCCCCCAGGCCGAGTAGCGTGTCTCGGTCCCTTTCCTTCCTCGACAAACTGAAACTCGCTTTCGACACTGCGTGTCTCACGGTCGCTGAGCTTCAGACTATCCTTGAGGCCATGCAGCGCGCTCCGCTCTTCGGCGGTTATCCGCTGGTCGGCCGCAAAATCGGCAAAGTAGCTTTGGTACTTGTCGAGGTTCGCTGCGTGATCCGATTTTACGATCTCCTGTTGCAGCACGACCTGTTGGGCGCTGGCGGCGTCTAAGTGGAAGATCGTCTCCCCATCCTGAGTGAGCTTTTCTACTACGTCCTTCGCCAGGGGCTCGGTTGCGGTCTGAAGGCGCATGGATACCAGGCTCCTAAACTTGGCATCCTGCGGAGTATCCACCTTCCTGGGCGTATCGTCGGGATTTAAAGTCGCCCGTACCTCGTCCAACTGCTGCTTGCGTTTCGTCGCGAGCATCTCTTCCTCTTTTTGCCTCCTAGTGATCTCATCGGCTTTGGCCTTCTCCACCAAATATTGCTCTTGCGCCTTTTCCATGGCCTTGTTGGCAGTTGCCAGGCGCTCGCGCGACTGCTGGATATACTTCTCCTTGGGATCGAGCTGTATCGCTTGGTTGTAGAGTTCCTGCGACTTTTTGAACAAGGCCAGTGTGTCTTCCATGCTGCCCGTCTGGCTGTACTTCGCGTAGGCAAGGGCTTCGTAGGCAGCCCCCATGTTGTAGAGGCGGTCACCTTCGTTCTTCTTCATCTTGACGTCCTGCCATTGCTTGAGCGCACTTTCCCAGCTACCCGCCTGCGCCAGCGCATCGCTCGGGCGGAGCTCGTCATCTACGGCCAATAGGAACGACTCATCGACTTCCGTCCTGCAATATTGCAGTTTGAATTTATAGGCGACATTTGAGATCAGGGCGTCCAAGATGGCGCTGGCATCGGGGAGATTGGCCGCTTCCGGTTGCGACTCATCATTGACAGAAACTACTGCCGATTTGCCAAAAGTGAAAATTGGCGTGAAGTCCGGCTGCCTGGACCCGTCCCCCAGCCGCGTTTGGACCAAGAGTGAGAGCGTCCCGCTCGCATGCCAGTAGACTACCGGCACTTGGCGAACTTGAATCGCCGATTGCGTAACCGCATTCCCGTTGGCATCCAATTGCGGAGTACCATCCTGGTTGTATGCGGGCTGCTGGACTGTAATAGTTCGAGTTTCAGTCTGGGTGTTTGTCCAGGTATTGGGTGGATCGAAACTCGCGACAGTGACCGACAAAATGGCATCGGCTTTATCGGAACTGATGGAGAAATCCGGTGTGAGACTTTGTTCGATGGAATGGAGAAGCCGGTCGCTGTCCCCGAAAGCGGAGGGTGCTTGAACCACGTCCACCCGAACCGTCTTCGCCTCTAGAGAGACTTGCGGGGGCATTGGCATTTTGAGAGTAACTTCAACCCTGCGGTTCATGCCGAAGACGAATTTTCCCGCATACGCGGGCAAGGCGAACCAGACGATTATGCAAGTGGGAACAAGGAACCTATTCAGGCAGCGCATAGTGGGTCTCCTCGGGCACCTATGCTAGTAACGTCGGGACTCCGCCCTTTTCCATAAGTCACGGACCAGGAAATATCTCCGTCCAGCAATCGCTTTGGTCGCCCTGAACCTGCAAGACTCGAATCGCCCCATACAGCTTGCCCAAGGACTGGCCCAAAGTACCAGTTGCCTCTCGGCTAATCGGGAGGTAACACTCCGAAGTCAAATAAACGACTGGCTCCCGCGGACCCCGCCCCGTAGACACCCACTCCGGAGGCACTAAGAAAGCAGTACTCCCCCGGCTTCAAAGGAGCGTTTGGCGCGACCCTGTAAACACCAGGGCGCAGTTTCGTGAAACTGAATCCGGTGTCGGCCTTTTCGTCAGTGCCGCTGGAAGCGCCGAACGCGTTGGCTTTCATCACCACCGTCTCGCGCTCATCCTTTTTCTCGTCAAATCGGATGAGCGTGAATTCGTTGGGAGTGGTTGTGCCCCCGAAAGAGGCGTGACTGAGTCCTGCATTTGCTTCTTCGAAGTCGAAGTAAAACACCATACCGCCGTCACTGCTTTTCACATTGGCATGCGCCCCTCGGACGACCGCTTTCCACTTCATCTTTGCGATCCCATACGTCATCGCCGACTTGAACACGCCACCGCTTTTCCCCTGCGAATAGACCGTGGGCTCCAGCATAGTCATCTGAACGCCGTCTCTGGATTTGGTATACATGTAGATACCGGGATCGTGGATTGAGTTGGGGTCGTTCGGATTCGCGTTCACTGGGGTGCTTTGTCCGGTTCCCGAGCCTGCACTGGTGGCCGCCGGTGGATGCGGGTTGATCATGGCGCGGATTACGGCGTCCGATACTTTCGCTGCTTTCAACGCCCTTAACCCCTCGAGGCTGGTATCAAAACTGGGTGCGTCGGCAGAATGAATCTTATCGACAACGACTTCGTCTGACAGTCCAAGAGATAGCATCTGGATAACGTCCTGGTTGGTCATTTTCTTTGTAGCCTGCTGGCCCGTGCAGCACAGAGCCGTCAAGATACACATCACCATCACCCGAAGGCCGTTATAGCGCATGGCAACCTCCTAGTTAGCCTCACTGAATTTTCAGAAACGTCACGTACGGTGCAAGATCGATTTGTCCCGGTAGCCCGCCCGAAAGAACCGGCGCCGATTTCATGGCCTGCAAATCAACTCTTGCAACCCATGGACCCTGTCCATCAATGAGGAATCCGGTCGGTTTCCCGCTCACCACGCTCGTAAAGACGGCAATGCCGTGGGGATCACCGCCGTTGTAAAAGGCTGTGCCGTCAGGCAGGTTAGGAACAAAGCCCCACAGGAATACAGTGGGCAGAGGAGGAGCGCCTGTCACCGGCGATTGCGGAAGTTGCTCCACGGCCGCGCAGTTGGAAAATTCTGTTCCTGCAAACAAAAGATGGCTGGTGCTCTCGATTGAGACCATCGTCCATTCCTCACCACAGCTGGTCAGGTCGGTGAAAGCAAGGGGAAGAACCGTCTGAGGCGCATCGAAGCTGGTGCCGCTCGTACTCGCCGAGTTCAGATTGATCAAGTACTGGTCGCCACTAAATTCGTCGGGCACCACGGCGATGTTAGTTTGAAAGTCCACGGCAGCCGAGTCCGGGAAAGTCCCCACTGTCTCGCTGTATGCCGAAATCGAATTGTTTTGCAGGGCGAGGCTCTGCAAGCCGATGCCCGCCGCAGTATCGTAAGTGGGGAGAATAGCAATTCGGGTATTGGGATTGAACGCAAAGTTTTCGGCCGGAGCGACGGGTATGAAAGCCGAGAAAGCTCCGGTGTTCAGGTTCATCAGGAGAACTCCTTGCGCAGTATCTAGAATGGCCTGGTTTGAGGCCGGATCGACCAGCACGCCGCAAATCGCGCAGGAACCGCCGCTGAAGGTCACGAGTTGGGTAACAGGAGAGTGATAGGTGGCTTGAAGCGTGTCACGTACCGCGTCGATTACCTGAACGTCGGCAGACGTATAGCTGACCGCGACAACTTGCCCCGTGCTCTGGCTGGCTGTAGTGGCGCTGGGAATGTAGCCGGAGGGCATCAGCACGGTGGTGAGCAGAGGCGTATCCGATGGCCCGGCATCGGCATTTACGACGGCAACGGCATTGGTGTTCAGCAACGGCACGTAGGCTTTGTCCACCGCCTTGCCATTCACAACGCCGACGATGATTCCGGTGGAGCCGGATGCGCTTCCGGCGCTGGTGATCACCAGATTCATGGCATTCGACGAGCCGCCGCCCGGCGGCGGGTTGGTGACCCCGATAGGGAAGCTGCCCGCGGTGGCCAGGTCGGAAGAGGTGAGAGAGATAGTGATCTGGGCGGAGCTGGCGGATGTGGGTGTGTGGGGCGCGCCGTTGAATGTCACGGTTGAGGTGGTCAGGAAACCTGTTCCGTTGATGGCAAGCGATTGTGGTCCCGAACCCACGGTGAAAGAACTTTGTGACAGGGAATTGATGACGGGAACGGGGTTGGGAGAAAGGCAAGCTCCTGGTGCGACTTGTTCCGTGACAGCATTGCTATATAGCTGCGTGATCAAGTCCTCGACAAAGTAGACTACGGTTCCCGGCGTGGTCGAACAGTTCGTAGAATCCTGCCAACTGATAGATCCATTGCTTGCTGAAGTGCTCGAAAGTATTGCCACGGTTCCGTCTGAAGTTTGTTCATAGCGCCCCACTTTGTCTGTGAGACCAAAGGATGAGCCATCAATCGTGAACAGCGATCCGGGAGGATCACTGCAAAGCAAATCAGTTGCGCACGTCTCTGAAGAGGAAATAACTAGAGAGGGCGCGCTAAATGCGTCACTAATCTGTCTTCCCACGTCATGTTGGACATTCGCATTCGACGATAAGTCTACATGTCCTGTTGCATAGGGGAAAAGCGGATAAACCTCGAGTTTATTGAACTCTGATCCGAACGCGAGGGCGCTTGCTAGAGGGATAAACCCATCCGACTGCGAAACGCCGTAGGTCTCATCCATGAGGGCGGATACACTCAACAGATACCACTCTTGGGGAGAGTTCCCCCCCACCAGTACCACTTGAGGTTCGTTCAGAATCGAGTTCCCTGAAAGCGATTTTCTGATCGAATCCAGTTTGTCGCCATTGCCAGGACTGCTCACCTGAAGGTCCTGGATAAATGGTCTTCCGAAGAGGTCGGAGAGTACGTCAAGGGCAACGTTATCTCCAAGATCTAACTCGCTGGCTCCCATTATGAGAGCGTGCAGCAAGTGAGCATCATTGGCGACAGGAGTTCCCATTATCGGCCCACCCAAGGCAACCAAGTGCTTTACCTTCGCGGTACTGTTGGCTATGGCATACATGCTGACGGGAACGCCCTCGCTGTGAGCCTCAACGTCGAGTTCGCTAATTGTCGAACATTGCGAGAGAGTGTTCAGGAAACTCGAGAGCTGACCGCCACTGGTGTCTATTCCCTGGGTCCAGTCATAGTCAAATCCGAGGACGTTGGCATAGCCACCGCTTGTCTTGATATTTTGTATTGTCTGGTCTTTGGTCGGAAATGCGCTCTCGACGTACGACAGCATTCCGTGGACCACTAGCAATGTCTTTCCAGAAGGGCAGGAGGTGGTACTAAATAGCTTGTCATAGCTGGACCAAACGCCCTTGGTAGGATCTAACGCCAGTCGATTTGGCGCCGTGAAGACGTGGACGGCAATCTTGACCAAGTTCGTTGCGGACACGGCGATGAATTTAACGCCTGTCTTTAGACCATTGGTAATGGCGGTGGAGACGTTGACCGTCACCGTCTCGACGTTGGAGGCAAACTTACCGACCGTTCCGACGAAAAAGTGGTTAGTCGCATCTGCGAAGTCAGCCACTGGTACCGATCCTACAAGGCCCGCAACATCGTTCTTCGCCGTGTTGATTACAAAGTGAAATGCAGTTGATACGTTCAGGTTCGGGCGCACAATTGCGCCAGTTTCTCCCCTCCGTTGCGCAATTCCCGTGTCTCTCGTGGCAAACTTCACCGGGTTTTCAAAAGCGAGAACAAGCCCTGGTCCGACACAAGCGATGGCTGGATTCGCTGGTTGATTCGGCAAATATGACAGTTCCGAGAGGGTTACGTTTTGATCCGAGGGCAATATACCCGGTGCAATCGCAACGCTGCTACCATCAGGCAGGGTAATCGTGCCTCCGGTTGCGGCGACGATGGTCTGGGTCACGCTCGCAATCGTCCCGGCCACAATAACGGACACCGATGCCGACTTGGTTGTGTCCGCAGTGCTGGTAGCCTTAATCGTCACGGTGTAGGGCGTCGGGACAGAGCCCGGTGCCGTGTACATACCTGTGGCACTCACGCCTCCCACCGTTGTATTTCCGCCCTGAATCGAGTTGACGGACCATGTCACTGAAGAGCTGAAGGCCCCGGTTCCCTGTACCGTCGCGTTGCACTGGCTCGTCTGAGCGACTGGCACGGTCGTGAGCGTGCAAGACACGCTCACCGAGGAAATTGTTGCAGCGGGCGGAGCAGGCGTGGTGGGTGTCGGAGATCCAATCGAACCTCCACCTCCGCAACCAAACAACGGAAGCAGCAGGCATAGCGCTCCCGCCAGAACCGCGTGAAGTCCTGTGGTCGATTTTGATTTCATGCAGACCCTCCCGATTTCGTTGTTCATCGCTTCACCACCACCGTCCCGGCCAACCGGTCGCCGAGGCGAGAGCCTTGAGTGAGTACGAGGATGCCCTCGACCAGCACCACAGTTCCGGCAACTGGGGGAGCCAAAATGTAGCCAAGGATTGGAATCAGCAGGCAAGCCGGACCGACCATCAAGGGGAGGTTGCGCAACACCCGCGCTGCGGCAGAGGCGGGTTGGCCGTCTTGCTGCACGATACGCATACCCAGCAGAAGCTTGCCCAGGCTGGCACCGAAGACGTCACGCAGCAACCAATAGGGAGTGAGTAGAAGTCCGGCCATGATTGGCCCTGCAATTGGAATTAGGCCGATCAATGCCAGAAAAACGGCGGGGACAACGTCGATGAGGTATCCTGCGACTCGCAGGCCTTTGTCGGCGGCAAAGGGCGCGTCGAATCCCGGCTCCGCAGCTGAAACAACGGCTGGATTTCCCATAGCTCCAACTCCCTCATTGGCTTCCAGGGGGTTGGAAGCGTGCATGAATCCGAAATGCCCGGCCCCCCAGGTGTCGGGTGGATACTGGTTCTTCCTACCGGTCTAACTCAATGCTTCCGGAGTTCTATCTAGCTCACATAAATCTCGCGGGGTAAATCGTTGTAGCCATTGGAGATGAGCGATTAGGAAAGTATGGTGAACAGGGTGGATGCGGGAATCAGAGGACTTCGCACGCGGACTTAAGACGTTACTATAGCCTGCCCAGGTTAGAAGGCTCTGTGGTATGCTCCGCGCCACGGGGGGCCTCGGGCTAGATGTCAGGAACTCGAGATACACAAGCCGTAGTCCGCTTTGGTCCGTTTGAAGCGGACCTGCGGACGCGCGAGCTACGGAAGCGTGGGATGCGCCTGCGCCTGCCCGGTCAATCCTTCCAAATCCTGAAGATGCTCCTGGAACGTCCGGGCGAACTTGTCACCAGAGACGAATTGCAGCAAGCGCTCTGGCCCTCGGATACCTATGTCGACTTTGAGCATGGGGTTAATGCTGCAGTCAACCGGTTGCGGGACGCGCTGTGCGACTCGGCCGATAGCCCAAGGTTTGTCGAAACACTGACGCGACGCGGTTACAGGTTTATTGGGACAATCGACATGCAGTCGACTGGCAATCCTGTGGCTCTGCCAGAGCCAGCGCAGTCGAATGGAAACACTTCGCAAATTGCCACTCATGGGGTATCGCAGCCATCCGGCGAGGCGGCATATCCAAGAAGTTTCACGGCTACAAGTATGCGCTGGTCTCGCGGGCATTCGATCTTCGTTCTTGTCCTGATCGTAGCAATATCTCTGGCCAGTGGATTTTTTTGGCTCAACCGGCCGCTCCCACCCCGAGTGCTGAACACGGCTCAGATCACCCACGACTCTGTCCCCAAGCTCGGTCTCCTAACTGACGGTTCCAGGCTTTACATCAACGAAGACTCGGGGGATAGGACGCTGGTTCAGGCGTCGGTCGCGGGTGGTGATACATCTGTCGTCGCGACCACATTATTCAACATGTACGCATCGGATATCTCGCCCGATCATACTCAACTGTTGGTTGGCGATCGGGTTTCGGGGGCAACGGAGTTCCGGTACTGGAGCCTGCCTTTGCCCTCGGGAACTCCGCGTCGACTGGACAATCTGGTTGGCCGCGGAGCTGCGTGGTCGCCGGATGGCCGGCAGCTTGTGTTTGGCAGAGGATCCGACCTCTACCTGGCACGAGCGGATGGAACGGACGCTCAGAAACTGGTTACCATGTCGGGCACGCCATTTGCGCCGCGATTCTCCCCCGACGGCGGGCGGATACGGTTCACGGTTGGAAATCTTGATCGACACTCCTCTTCGCTGTGGGAGGTTCGGACCGATGGCACGAATCTTCACCCTTTATTTCCGGACTGGCAAAATAGACCATCCGAATGCTGCGGCGTTTGGAGTGCGGATGGACGCTATTACTTCTTCGCCAGCACTGTGTCCCGAACCTCCAATCTTTGGGCCTTACGAGAGCCGGTGGGACTCTTCTACAATTGGCGTTCGGTGCCGTTCCAGTTGACTGCTGGCCCGATCTCCTATACCGCTTTCGTTCCAGCTCCCGACGGCAAACGAGTGTTTGCCGTTGGGCGAATCCTGCGCGGCGCACTTGTCCGGCACGACAACACCTCCCGTCAGTTCGTGCCTTTTCTTTCGGGTATTTCGGCCGGCGAGCTGGACTTTTCCCGCGATGGCAAATGGGTCGCTTACGTATCGTACCCCGACCGTACGCTTTGGCGCAGCCGGGTGGATGGAAGTGACGCTTTTCGGCTCACATATCCGCCGGTATCTGTCTTCCTGCCTCGTTGGTCACCCGACAATACCCACATTGCCTACGCCGATAGACAACCCGGACGGCCCATGAAGATTTTTCTCATATCTGCCCAAGGCGGAACGCCACAGGAAATGCTTAACGAGAAGCAGTCTCAAGAGGACGCAACCTGGTCTCCTGACGGTAAATGGCTAGCTTTTGGGCGTGATCTCAATACCGCGTTGCGAGGCGAGAAAGTCACGATCCAGCTCATGGATCTCGACACTAAGCGAGTTTCCGTCATTCCCGGCTCGGACAATCTCTTCTCTCCGCGCTGGTCCCCTGACGGGCAGTTCCTCGCCGCAATTTCGACCGATTTGAAGAAACTCGTGCTCTTCAACTTCAAGAAGCAAGAATGGTCCGACTGGATCACCGAGTCTGGGACGCCTAATTATCCCGCGTGGTCGCCCGACAGCCAATACGTTTACTACGAGACCTCCTCAACAGAGCAGCCAGGCTATCATCGCGTCAAAGTTGGCCACACTATTTCCGAGTTTCTCTTTTCCACGAAAGATTTGAGTCAGTTCCAGGGCGCGGGTTTCGGTTCGTGGAGTGGCCTCGCCCCTGACGGTTCGCCTGTCTTTGTTCGCGATACGGGCACCGAGGAGATTTACGCTCTAGATCTAGAATTACCGTAGTCCCAATTCGGGGCGGGCGGGTGCCCCGTTTTTGCGAGACCGGGACCCGCGGACAGCTGTCGGCCCCGGCGGGCCAGCCCGGGTTTCGTATTCAGCGGGATCGACCGAAAACCTTAGTCAACCCGAAGAGAAGTCAGTCCACCCTGACGAATAGTCTTGAGAGCTGTCGCCTGCCGAGAAAGCATTCAGGTGCTTGCTTCGCCATTGCCTCGGTGACCTCCGTCAGGGGCCACGCAAAAAGTAAACAGATATAATCTGCGACTTACATGCCTACTACTCCGGAAGATCGGGCCCGGCAAAACATCGACAAGCTCCTGACGGAAGCTGGCTGGATAGCTCAGGACAAGCGGGCTACGAACTTGTCCGCCGGACGTGGCGTAGCTGTCCGCGAGTTCCCGCTCAAGTCTGGGCATGGCGAGGCTGACTACCTGCTGTTCGTGGACGGCGCTCCGGTCGGAGTCGTCGAGGCCAAGAAGGAAGGCGAGACCCTCACCGGAGTCGAACTGCAAACCACGAAGTACAGCGAAGGCGTCCCTGACAACCTGACCACGCCACGACGCCCGCTGCCGTTCCAGTACCAGAGCACCGGCGTCGAAACCCGCTTCACAAGCCTGCTGGAACCGGACGCGCGCAGCCGAGCGGTCTTCAGCTTTCATCGGCCGGAAACTCTCGATCAATGGCTCACGCAGGAACTCCAGCATCCCGGCTCGACGCTTCGTGCCAAGCTGCGCAATCTCCCGGAACTTGCGACGGAGGGCCTGCGTCCTGCTCAGATCACCGCCATTCGACAACCTGGAGACCTCGCTCGCCCAAGACCGCCCGCGGGCGCTCATCCAGATGGCCAGCGGCGGCGGCAAGACCTACACCGCCTGCAATTTCGTCTACCGGCTCATCAAGTACGCCGGCGCAAAGCGCGTCCTCTTCCTGGTGGACCGCAGCAATCTCGGTCGGCAGACGCTCAAAGAGTTCCAGCACTTCCGCACGCCCGAAGAGAACCGCTTCTTCACCGAGCTGTACAACGTCCAGCACATGCAATCGAACAAGCTCGACGATGTCAGCAAGGTCTGCATCACCACCATTCAGCGCCTCTACTCCATGCTGAAGGGCGAGGAGACTCGATCCCGCACTGGAGGAACAATCCGGCTTTGACAGCCTCAGCTGCTGCAAAAGCGAGCCGGTCCCGGTCGCCTACAACCCCAGTCTGCCGATCGAGACTTTCGACTTCATCGTCACCGACGAGTGCCACCGCTCCATCTACAACCTGTGGCGGCAGGTGCTGGAGTATTTCGATGCCTTCACTCATCGGCCTGACCGCCACGCCGTCCAAGCAGACCTTCGGCTTCTTCAATCAGAACCTGGTCATGGAGTACAACCACGAGCAGGCCGTCGCCGATGGCGTCAACGTGGATTTCGATGTCTACCGCATCCGCACGCTCATCAGCGAGCATGGCGCCACCGTCAATGCCGGCTTCTACGTGGACAAGCGCGACCGGCTGACGCGCAAGGTCCGCTGGGAGCAGCTGGATGAGGACCTCAGCTACGCCGCCAACGCAGCTCGACCGCGACGTCGTCGCCAAGGACCAGATCCGCACCATCATTCGCGCTTTCCGCGACCGCCTGTTCACCGAAATCTTCCCCGGCCGCACCGAGGTCCCCAAGACGCTGATCTTCGCCAAGGACGACAGCCACGCCGACGACATCGTCCAGATCGTGCGCGAGGAGTTCGGCAAGGGCAACGACTTCGCCCAGAAGATCACCTACCGCACCGGCACCGCCCGCGTCGTGACGAAGAAAACCGCCGAGGACGGGCGCGAAGTCGAGGAAGTCACCTGGGTCAATACCGGCATCAAGCCGGAAGACCTGCTTTCGTCCTTCCGCAACAGCTACAATCCGCGCATCGCCGTCACCGTGGACATGATCGCCACCGGCACCGACATCAAGCCGCTGGAAATCGTTTTCTTCATGCGCGCCGTGCACAGCCGCAACTTCTTCGAGCAGATGAAAGGCCGCGGCGCCCGCGTCATCACGCCCGACGACCTGCAGGCCGTCACGCCCGACGCCAAATCGAAGACCCACTTCATCATCGTGGACGCAGTTGGCTTATCCGAAGAAGAGATGTCCGACACGCAGCCGCTGGAGCGCAAGAGGACCGTTTCCTTCGAAAAGCTGCTGGAAGCGGTGTCCTTCGGCAACCGCGAGCCGGATGTGCTCAGTTCCCTGGCTTCACGCCTGGCCCGGCTCGACCGCGAACTGACTGACGACGACCGCGCGCAGGTCACCGAGGCCGCCGGCCAGCCGCTGGCACAGATCACCAGCCGCATCGTGGAAGCGCTCGATCCCGATGTCCAGCTCGAAGCGGCCAGGAAGGCAACCGGCGCCGACGAGCCGTCGCCCGAGCAGATCAAGCAGGCCGCTACCAAGCTGATCCAGGAAGCTGCGCAGCCGATCGCCACCAATCCCAACCTGCGCAACCGGCTCATCGAGATCCGCCGCTCCTACGAGCAGACGATTGACACCGTCAGCAAAGACCAGCTTCTCTCCGCCGGGCACGATCCCGCCGCCAGGCAGAAGGCGCAGAGCATCGTGCAGTCGTTCGAGCAGTTCATCGCGCGAGAACAAGAACGAGATCACCGCGCTGCAAATTCTCTACAGCCGCCCTTACCGGCAGCGGCTCACGCTCAAGGAGATTGACGAACTGGCCAAAGCCATCGAACGCCCGCCGCGCGCCTGGACCGCCGACCGTGCTGTGGCAGGCTTACCAGGCGCTCGACCGCTCCAAGGTGCGGGGCTCGGGGCAGCGCGTCCTCGCCGACCTGGTTTCGCTGGTGCGCTTCGCCATGCACGAGCAGAGCGACCTGCATCCCTTCCGCGACGATGTCCACAAGAACTTCGCCGCGCTGGATGGCGCAGCAGGAATCGAATGGCCGCAAGTTCACCGCCGAGCAGCGGCAGTGGCTGGAAGCCATCCGCGACCACGTCGCCGCCAGCCTGACCATCGAGTCCGAGGACTTCGAGTACGAACCCTTCGTGCAGCGCGGCGGGCTGGGCAAGGCCTATCAGGTGTTCGGCAAGGATCTGGAGCCGATCTTGAAGGAATTGAATGAGGTGCTGGTGCAGTGAACATCGCCGAGATTCCCGGCTCTTGGGCATGGGCAGCGCTCGGCGAAGCTGTGCGGTGGTTAGGGGCGTCGGTACGCCATCGGAAGGCAAACCTTGAGTTCTGGAAGGGGTCCATCCCGTGGCGTGTCAGGAAGGACTGAAGTCCTTCGAGCTTCGAGTACGAAGATCCATGACTGAAGTAAGCGATCGCAACACGTCTGCGACGAGCAAGACGTTCCGCCGGATTACGTCCTAGTTGTCACGGCAAAGCTGGGATACTGCGTCACGCGTCCCAGTGGCGCTGATCGGGTCGAAGTACCAATTACATCAGCGCCACTTGAGGCGGTTATTTCTTGTCCGTCCGGTCATCCATGCGGACTTCGTGGCCATACCGCTTCGATTCTATGGCGACGAGATCCTTCAGGTATGCAGCAAGGATGCGCACCACGAGCAGAGCATCTGAATTCGATCCACTAAAGCGCGTTTCAGATCCCGTTGGCTCCGATCAGTGAGCAAACCCGCGATCGTCACCGAAATCGAGAAGCAGTTCACGCGGCTGGATGCGGCGGTGGCGGCGCTCAAGCGGGTGCAGGCCAACCTGAAGCGCTATCGGGCGGCGGTGCTCAAGGCGGCCTGCGAAGGACGCCTCGTCCCCACCGAGGCCGAACTCGCCCGCAAGGAGGGTCGCAGCTACGAAACCGGCGAGCAACTCCTCGCCCGCATCCTCAAAGAGCGCCGCGCCAAGTGGGAAGCCGACCAACTCGCCAAAATGCACGCCTCCGGCAAGCCCCCAAACAGTGATGATTGGAAGAAGAAGTACAAGGAACCCGACAGACCCGACACGGCTAACTTGCCACCGCTCCCGGAGGGATGGGTGTGGGCCTCATTTGGGCAAGTCTTCGGAGTTTTCGTTGGTGCGACCCCGAGCAGGGCGAAGCCAGAGTATTGGCACGGTTCTATCCCGTGGGTAAGCAGCGGGGAGGTAGCATTCTGCCGTATCCAACAAACACGGGAGCAGATTACCGATCTGGGTCTGGCCAACGCTTCTACGGTTCTTCACCCGCCCGGTACGGTTCTGCTTGGAATGATCGGTGAGGGAAAGACTCGAGGCCAAGCCGCAATACTGGAAATCAGCGCGTGCAACAACCAAAACTCGGCAGCGATTCGAGTCTTAGGGACAGGAATTCCAGCGGAGTATATGTACCGATATCTGGAAGGACAGTATGAGAGAACTCGCACGCTCGGTTCTGGCAACAATCAACCAGCGCTGAACAGAACCCGAGTAGAGCAGATGGTTTTCCCTCTTGCTCCATTGTCCGAGCAGCATCGGATCGTGAGCGAGTTGGAAAGTAAGCTCTCCCTGATTGACGCCCTCAAGCGCGAAGGCGAACGTGCTCTCCCGCGCAGTGACCGCCTGCGCCAATCCATCCTGAAGCGTGCCTTCGAAGGCACGCTGGTGCCGCAAGATCCCAACGACGAGCCAGCCTCGGCGCTGCTGGAGCGCATCCGCACCGAGCGGGCTGCAATCCGAGGAAAGAGTGGTAACCACCCTCGTCAGCGACAAAATAGAGTCCTAGCGACAGTAGTCGAGTAAGATTAGTGTATCCCCCCGGAGGTTACTTTCCTGCGATACGAAGAGCAACAAATCGTGCTGCACACCGCAGATGGCTACGGGTCTCGGCTCCCGCTGGATTTCAGCGGCGACGTGTTCCGTCAGCTTGCGCCCATGATGTCGTCGTCGGTTCGCATGGCAATTGAGGGTACGAGCACGCATGTGGGCGCCCCGCCGATGTGGCTGCGGCGAGCTTCTGACGTTCGGTTTGTCGGCCTATCGGAGGGGAAAAACTGCGCGACTGTATTGCACTTGGAAGCGCCGAGCCTTGGAGAAGCAGCAGAAGAGATATACGAGCAAGGTACGTTGTGGGACACGAAGCCGGCCGCTGACGACACGGCCGTTAATGTTTTCGCCCGTGTTACGAGCGAGGTGCGCCGGGGCAACCCAGACAGTGCGCTATATGACCGTCATCTGCTGAAGCACTTCAGTCACTCGACCAGGCTGTTTCAGCACAAACTCGTCTCCATGGACGTGCCCGACAGGTCTGCAACCGCGCAGCTCGACCGCGAGGTCGCGATCCGAGCTACGGAGCTTACCGATCGGACCCCGTCTCCGAGGCAAGTCCGAGTCGTTGGCAATTTGGACATGATTCGGCACAGCACTCGTTCTTTCGAGATGTTGCTGGACGAGGGAAGAATTATTCGTGGGGTGTTGGAGGACGGCGGTCACATGGAAACTCTTAAAGCCCTGCTGGGTAAAACAGTGCTTGTCGTAGGGAGGGCCATCTATCGCCCGTCCGGTGCGTTGCTTCGGGTCGACGCCCAAGCGGTCGGAGAAGGAGCTGGAGAGCCGAAGCTATTTGGGAAAGTCCCTCCTCCGATCGAGCACCGGCAGCCCACGGCCCGCCTGCGAATCAGCGAACAAACCAAACGTGGCGTTCCGGGCTTTTTTGGGAAATGGCCAGGGGATGAGACCGACGAAGAATTGTTAGCGATGCTGAGGGACGTGCGTGGATAAGAGCATTCTCTACCTCTTCGACACAAACATCCTTCTAGCGCTTCATCGTGGCAAACAGTTGGGCAGTTATTTAAATCAGACGTTTCGTTTGTCCGAGGTTATCAATCGCCCTCTTATCAGTATTGTGACGCACGGCGAGATTTGGGCCATGGCTCAGCGCAATAGTTGGGGCGAGAAGAAGCGCGATGCAGTGCAAGAGATGCTGGACGATCTGGTAACACTTGACCTGAGCGACCCAGCGATCATTGAGAGCTACGTTGTTGTCCAAAAGAATCTCTCTCATCCGAAGGGTGCGCGCAGTGTCTCTGACAACGACAAGTGGATTGCCGCGACTGCCATAGCTGCTCAGGCGCTTTTGCTCACTACTGACCAGGATTTTCTCCATCTCCACCCGGACGTGTGCCGGGTCCAATACGTTGACCCCAATTCGAAACTGGCGCAACCCCAGGGTGGCGATCAGGGAAATCTCCAATGACCTCCAACGGCATCGTCCAAAAACTCTGGAACTACTGCAACGTCCTGCGCGACGACGGGCTCTCCTACGGCGACTACGTCGAGCAGCTCACGTTTCTGCTGTTCCTCAAGATGGCCGACGAGCAGACGCGGCCGCCGTTCAACAAGCCCTCGACCGATCCCCAAGGGCTACGACTGGCCCAGCCTGCTGGAGGTGGAAGGCGACGCGCTCGAAATCCACTACCGGCACATCCTGGAGACGCTGGGCAAAGAGCGCGGCATGCTGGGCGTGATCTTCCGCAAGGCGCAGAACAAGATTCAGGACCCGGCCAAGCTGCGCCGCCTGATCGCCGACCTGATCGACAAAGAGCAGTGGACCGTCGCTCGACGCCGACGTGAAGGGCGACGCCTACGAGGGCCTGCTGGAGAAGAACGCCGCCGACGTGAAGGGCGGCGCGGGACAGTACTTCACGCCGCGTCCGCTGATCCAGGCGATCGTCGACGTGATGCGGCCGGCGCCGGGACAGACCATCCACGACCCGGCCTGCGGCACCGGCGGCTTCCTGCTGGTCGCGCACGACTACATCAGCCAGCACTACGAGCTCGACCGCGACGCAGAAGAAGCATCTGAAGCTGCAAGGCGCTCTCCGGCAACGAGACTGGTGGACAGCGTCGCCCGGCTGTGCGCGATGAACCTCTACCTGCACGGCATCGGCGGCGACGACTGCCCGATCGACGGCGGCGTCGACAGCCTGGCAGCAGAAGCCATCGGTCGCCTACGACATGGTGCTGACCAATCCGCCGTTCGGCAAGAAGTCGAGCATCACGGTGATCAACGAGGAAGGCGACGAGCAGCAAAGAGGCGCTGACCTACGTCCGCGACGATTTCTGGGCGACGACCAGCAACAAGCAGCTCAACTTCCTGCAGCACGTGAAGTCATGCCTGAAGATCCACGGCCGCGCGGCGATCGTCGTGCCGGACAACGTGCTGTTCGAGGGCGGCGCCGGCGAGACGATCCGCCGGCGAGCTGCTGCAAGCAGTGCGACGTGCACACGCTGCTGCGCCTGCCGACGGGCATCTTCTACGCCCAGGGCGTCAAGGCGAACGTGCTGTTCTTCGACCGCAAGCCGGCCAGCGAGACGCCGTGGACCAAAACGCTCTGGATCTACGACTTCCGCACCAACGAGCACTTCACGCTGAAGACCAATCCGCTGAAGCGCGCGGACCTGGACGACTTCGTCGCCTGCTACAACGCCGAGAACCGCCACGAGCGCAAAGAGACCGAGCGCTTCAAGTCCTTCGCCTACGACGACCTGCTCAAGCGCGACAAGGTGAGCCTGGACATCTTCTGGCTCAAGGACGACAGCCTGGAAGACTCAGCCAACCTGCCCGATCCCGACGTGATCGCCGCCGAGATCGCCGAGGACCTGCAGGCGGCGCTGGACCAGTTTGCTCAAATAGCAGCGGACTTGAAACCATGATCGGATGGAGGACACACCGTGCCGGTGCATTCAATCTACCTTTCGAAGCTCTCGGGTGATCAGAGAGACGAACTGAAGCGGCGTTTGTTTGAGCGACAGAACGGCGTGTGCTTTATCTGTGAGGAACCTATCGATCTGGTTCTCCAACGCGATGGGCTAGAGATCGACCATATCATTCCCATTGCCAGTGATGGTAAGGACGAAGAGAACAATTTCGCTCTGACGCATGAGTTCTGCAATCGCAACAAGAGTGCGTCGGACCTGCGGGTCGCCAGAGTCGTGGCAAGGTTTTGCGAAGATTGAGGAAGCGGCTAACAAAGAAGATAACGGCGAACGGGGAGCTAATTTAGGGCACGTCCTCCGGGCTTACGGAGGAGCGACGCGATCTCTGAGGCTAACCGTTGAGAACGACGTTGTTCGCTATTCGTTGGAAGGAGAGGGCGCGGTTCATATCACTTCGGTTCCTCTCTGGAAAGACCCCTTGAGCCAAATAAGTTATTGCTTTGTCCATCTTCCCTTGGAGTACCTCCATCACGACACTCGGATCAATCCCCGCAGCATCGGAGCGAATCTTCGCGACCTAGTAGAGGAGTTCAACAAGAAGCGGCCACAGTTGCACGTCGCACTGGGCTGGTGGGGGCCTCCGAATGGGGATGAAGGGCGGGTCAGCGTCTTCGATGGCCAGCACAAGGCAGCGGCCCAAATCCTGCTAGGCACGAAGGCACTGCCTATACGTCTGTTCGTTAGACCAAACCTCAACGTACTCCTCGAAGCCAACACGAATGCCGGGGGAAGGCTAAGGCAGGTTAAGGGTCGGAAGCGGTACGTCCTGAAACGTCGTCAATGCGCACCTAGACGCCGCCGCAACCGAGGCCGAGATCAGGCGGCAACGGGACGTGCATCGTCCGGTCAGCGCCGTGATCGTTGAGGACAAGGCCAACGGGCCGGCGGTGATTCAGCGGTTGAAGGTGAACGTCCCCGGCGTGATCGAGATCAATCCGGAGGGTGGCAAGACTGCGCGCATGTTTGCGGCGGCTCCCGAGTGGCAAGCGGGCGATTGGTACGTTGATCGAAACGCCGCCTGGACCGAGTCGTTCCTCGATCAGATCACGATGTTCCCCAATGCCCGGTACGATGACCAGGCTGACATGATGACTCAGGCTTCGGCGTGGCTGCTGCGGGCGGATACCGCAAGTGCTGGCACACGGTGTGCGTCACGAATGGTTTTGGACGCTTTTACTGTCGGGACTGTCGGGACCAGAAGCAAGCGTACATCTCGCTGCTGGATGCGAAAAAGACATGCCCTCGGTGCCAGAAGAAGTGGGACGAACCAAAGTATGTCGGAAAACTGTTCCACGACTTTCGTCGTACGGCTGCCCATGAGCTTTGGAAGGCAGGCAACGCGATTGAGGACTGTATGGAAGTTACTGGCCATGCGACTCCGGCGATGTTCAAGCGCTATGCCGACCTTTTCACGGAAGAGGAAAAGCAGGCACGTCAGCGGGAGGTGCAACAGCGCAGGTCGCAGTGGAGAGAATCACAGTCCGAGGCCCGCATACTGACGCCAACTGCAGCATTGCAATAAGGAAGGCGTACAGTACACGGACAATTTTGACAAAAAAAGGGAGCCTGATTTTTCAGGCTCCCTTTTAACTTGTTTGGTTTCTATGAGTTCGTTGGTTGCGGGGGGTGGATTTGAACCACCGACCTTTGGGTTATGAGCCCAACGAGCTACCAGACTGCTCCACCCCGCGAAAAGATCATAGCATTGATCCATCATCCCGCGCTAGGAGCGCCTCCTCGCGGTAGTGGTGCTGTTTGCCTAATCCATTTTTTCTCTGCGGGCTCTGCGGATCTTCTCCGCGGCCTCTGCAGTTTAAGATTTCATTTCAGGTGCTGTTCGGGCGGCTAATGTGATTGCCGAAACCCCTGGAAAACAAGTACATTTCTTCACGGAGATGCATTTCTTGCCCCAGGCTTCGGCTGCAGCGCAGGCACAGTCCGTGTGGTGGCGCGGGCATTCTCGATATACGTCCTTTTCCATGCCTTGCGGAGACCTTTCCCCGGAATGAGCCTGCTGACCCTCAACGACATCTTTTTTGCGGTGGTCGAACGAGGCACGCGTGTCGCTATGATGCACCGTACGTCTGCGCGATGGGCTGCTATTTCCGCGCAGGATTTCTATCGCAATGTGGTTGGAGTTGCACGCGCTCTTCGGGAGTGGAGTATTGCCAAAGGAGACCGGGTCGCCATCCTCAGCGAGAATCGTCCGGAGTGGACGATTGCGGATTTTGCCAGTTTGCTTCTCGGCGCCGTGGTCGTGCCGCTGTACCCGACGCTTACGCCGGAGCAGACTGCCTACATCCTGAACGATTCGGGCGCGCGCGTTTTGTTCGTTTCGAGCGAGAGGCTGCTGGAGAAGGCGCTCAAAATACAGCGCAAGACGCAGATACAGAAAATCGTTCTGATGGATGCGATCCCCGAGCCAGAATCTCCGCGCAAAGCTAAATCGCGGAAGAAGGTGGCGAAAGCGGCTGCTTCTAAGGTTGCAGCTTCGAAATCCGTGCCCATGGACCGTCTGATGCAGGCCGGCCCCGCCGATCGGGACGCGAAATTTGACGCTGAGTCGCGCACGGTCGGCCCCGGCGATCTGGCAACTATCATCTACACCTCGGGCACCACCGGCATGCCCAAGGGGGCCATGCTCACGCATGCGAACCTGGCCTCCAACCTCACGTGCTCGCTTCTGGGATTTGATTTCGGCACCGCCGATCTCAGCATTTCGTTTCTTCCGCTGTCTCATGTCACCGCGCGGCACCTGGACTTTGCCATGCTTCATCACGGAGCAGTGCTTGCCTACGTTCCAGTTCCCGAGCAACTCACTCAAGCGCTCCTCGACGTCCGGCCCACAATTTTTGTGGCCGTGCCGCGCGTTTACGAAAAAATTTATGCGCAGGTGGCGACGAAATCTAAGGGATTTCCCAAGGCTTGGATTTATCGCTGGGCGCTCTCGGTTGGCCGGGCAAACAGGGAAGGAGTCCTTGCCGGTAAAACGCCAACGTCATTCGCCTGGAAGTTGGCTAATCGCTTGGTGTTCTCGCGGGTGCGCGCGGGCATGGGCGGCCATGTGAAAGTCTTTATTTCTGGGGGAGCGCCGCTGGGGCGCGAACTGGCGGAGTGGTACGCCGATATCGGCATAAGAATTCATGAGGGCTACGGGCTTACCGAAACTTCTCCCGTCATTGCGCTCAACAATCCGACGGCGCACAAACTTGGAACCGTGGGCAAGCCCCTGCCCAACGTCGAAGTTCGCATCGCGGACGATGGCGAAGTGCTGGTGCGCGGGCCCTCGATTTTTCAGGGCTATTGGAACCGGTCGGAGGAAACCAAAGCCGCCTTCGAGGATGGCTGGTTCAAGACTGGCGACATCGGTAACCTGGATGCCGACGGATTTCTTTCCATCACCGACCGCAAAAAAGATCTGATCAAGACCTCGGGAGGGAAGTTCATCGCTCCGCAGCCGATTGAGAATTCACTGAAACACAATCCGCTGGTGGCTGAGGCGGTGGTGGTGGGTGACAAACGCAAGTTTTCTGCCGTGCTGATTGCGCCGCACTTTCCTTTGCTCGAAGGTTGGGCTCATGCCAACGAGGTGGCGTTTTCCTCGCGCAAGGCGCTGGTTACCCATCTGCGTGTGCGCGCGCTCTACGAAGGCATTGTCGAGGACTTGAACCGCAATCTTGCGCAATTTGAGAAGCTAAAGAAAGTGGTGCTGGTGGCGGAGGAATTTACGGCTCAGGATGGGACGCTGACCGCCAGCCTGAAATTGCGGCGACGAGTGGTGAGCGAAAGATATCAGAAGGAAATTGAGCAGATGTATAACGAGGCAGATGGGCCCGAGCCCTAACAAGCTCGTGTAGGGATGGGCGCCTTCGCCCGTGCAAGCGAGCGAGCAAAGCGAGCAAGCGATCACCAACAATGGGATGGAAACGGTTTCAGCTAATGAACATCGGCCAGCACAAACGAAGGTGAGAAGGTCGGAAAAGAATGGGAGTAAGTTTCGTGGTGCGCACGCGGCTGCAGCCGCGTTCAACGTCAGCCGAAAAACCGCTGCCAAGTGGCTCCGCCGCTACCGCGCCCAGGGGCTGTCCGGCTTGCGGGATCATTCCTCGCGTCCCTTGCACAGCCCACGCCGAACTTCGTCGGAGCTGGTCGCGCAGGTCATCGCCCTGCGTCGCCAGTTGTGTCCCGCCTATCACATCGCCCAAGCCACTCGGCTCAGTCCCGCCACCGTCAGCCGCATCCTGCGGCGCGCTCACCTGAACCGCTGGCGTCATCTCCATCCCGCTCCGCCCGTGGTGCGCTACGAACATCCCGCTCCCGGCGATCTGCC